>CBHFMJ010000032.1:0-12695 GCA_965994715.1 uncultured bacterium
CGGACCGTCGACGCCGGTCCGGGCGAGGAGTTCGTGATCCCCGCCGAGCAGGCGCATCGCATCCGCTGCAACGGCTCCGGTCCGGGACGGATCCTTGAGGTCGCGTACGGCTATACGACCGAGGACGACACGCAGCGCCTCCAGGATGCGTACGGACGCTCACTCGAGCCGGACTGGTGAGCTGCATCGATAGGGGTCAGAGGCGATCCCCATGATTTTGGCCCTATACTCTGCGCACGTGTTCCGTCTGATCCGCCACAAGCACCGGCTGGCCCGGTGCTTCGTTTTCGAAGGGAGTGATGCGGGGTCTCGACAGAGCCACGCTTGAACGACAGGATCCGATCTCCCCAGGTGCGCCTCGTCGGCGCCGACGGCGAGCAGATCGGGGTGGTCGCGACACAGGAAGCCGTCCGCAGGGCACGCGAGCTCGACCTGGACCTCGTCGAGGTTGCACCCCAGGCGAACCCGCCGGTCTGTCGGATCATGGACTACGGCAAGTTCAAGTACGAGCGAGACATCCGTCAGAAGGAAGCTCGGAAGAAACAGGCCCGCACCGAGCTCAAGGAGATCAAGTTCCGCCCGAAGATCGACGCGCATGACTACGGCACGAAGAAGGGCCACGTCGAACGGTTCCTCCGGGGCGGGCACAAGGTGAAGGTCACCATCATGTTCCGGGGTCGAGAGATGACCCACACGGAGCTCGGGCGCAAGATCCTGGACCGGCTGGTGGGAGACCTGGGTGAGATGGTGACCGTGGAGTCGATGCCGAAGCAGGAGGGGCGGAACATGATCATGGTGATCTCGCCCAACAAGCGGTACATGGAACAGCTCGCCCGCGCGCGAGCTCGCGAATCCGCACCCGTCGTCGACGCCGAGCCGGTCGCCACCGCAGCAGAGACGGACGAGGGATAGCTGATGCCGAAGAACAAGAGCCACCGAGCCACTGCGAAGCGGTTCCGGATCACCCGGAACGGCAAGGTGCTCCACCGAAAGGCCACGGGCAACCACATGCTCACGAAGAAGTCGTCGTCGCGCCGCCGCCGCGTCGAGGGCATGGCCGAGGTCGGCTCGGAAGCCGACGCCAAGACCGTCAAGCGGCTGCTGGGGGAATGATCGATGGCGCGCATCAAGCGTTCGGTGCACGCGAAGAAGAAGCGCCGCGATGTCCTCGAGGCCGCGAAGGGCTACACGGGGAGCCGGCGCAAGCGGCGCCGGGTGGCGAAGGAACAGGTCATGCACTCCGGCATGTACGCCTACCGCGACCGCCGGGACCGCAAGGCACAGTTCCGTCGCCTCTGGATCACGCGCATCAACGCGGCGGTCCGCCCTCACGGGCTGTCGTACTCCCGCTTCGTGAGCGGGCTGCACGCCGCCGGCGTCGAGGTCGACCGCAAGATCCTCGCCGACCTGGCGGTCCGTGACCCGGGGGCCTTCGCGCAGCTCGTCGAGACCGCGAAGGCGTCGGGTCCCTCCGACTCCTAGCGGGCCGTTGGGGCCCGCGTACACTCCGCCCGTGCGAGGGGTGCGCGAGTCGCCGTGTTGACGTCCGGCAGGAACCCGAAGGTCGTCGCTGCCGTTCGGTTGAAGAAGCGAGCCCTCCGCGAGGCGGATCGTCGATTCCTCGTCGAGGGCGCGCAGGCGGTGGCCGAGGCGCTGGCCGAAGACGGACGACTCGAGTCGCTGTTCGTGGAGGACGATCTCGACCCGCTCGCGATCCGTGCGAAGCAGGCCGGCGTGCTCGTCGACCACGTCACGGACCGGGTCATGGAACGGCTGACGTCCACCGTCTCTCCACAGGGCGTCGTGGGGATCGCCCCGTTCGTCGACGTGACCCTCGAGGAGCTGGGCCCACCGGGCACGGTCGCACTCTTGCACGAGGTCCGGGATCCCGGCAACGCGGGCACGATCCTCCGCTCGGCCGACGCTGCGGGCGCGGTCGGGGTCGTGTTCGCCGGAAGCTCGGTGGACGCGTACAACGCCAAGAGCGTCCGCGCGGCGGCCGGCTCGATCTTCCACGTCCCGGTCGTGCGGGACGTCTCGACGGAGGGCGCGATCGCGACCCTCCGGGAGCGAGGGTTCACCATCGTCGCCATGGATGTGCACGGCGACGAGGACCTGTTCGAAGCGCAGCTCCCGCCCTCGCCCGCGTTCGTCTTCGGCAACGAGGCGCGCGGTCTCCCCGCCGACATCCTCGGGACGGCCGAGCGACGCGTGCGCGTGCCCCAGGCGGGCCGCGCGGAGAGCCTCAACCTCGCGGCTGCCGCCACGGTCTGTCTGTTCGAATGGGTCCGGCGAAGCCGTGCGACCACCGGAACCCTCGAGGCGCTGGTCGCGGCCGCCGCGCACGACATCCGGTCGCCGCTGACGGCCATGAAGGGGTTCGGCTACGCGCTCGGCAGGCGGTGGACGGACATGACGGAAGCGCAGCGCGACCTGATGCTCACGGGCATCGTCCACGACGCAGACCGCATGGACACGATCGTCCGGCAGCTCCTCGACGCCGCCAGGGTGATGAGCGGGACCTTCCAGTCGTTCGCCGAGCTCGTGGACGTGTCCGACGTGGTGCGTCAGATCACCGAGCAGCAGGCTCGTGACCCGGAACACCCCCCGATCGAGTGGGCCGGAGGGACCGGGACCAAGGCGATGCTCGATGGCGGCCGGCTGAAGACGACGCTCCTCGCGTTCACGGAGGCGCTGGTGTGGTGGGCGAGCGACGGGCCGATCCGGATCGAGGGCGCGCTGCGGAGCGGGCGCTTGGTCGTGTCCGCTTCACGGGAGGCCCACGGCGACGTGGATGTGGCCTCTCTGTTCGAAGCCCGGCGCCCCGGGATGGGCGGCGGCTCGAAGATCGGCTTGTACGTAGCGCGACGCGTGGCCGAGGCCCAGGGAGGGAGTGCCTCGGGCGACCTCGCCGATGGACGGCTGACGCTCCGCGTGGAGCTCCCCGCCGCCGGCCCCGAACCTATCGCGCCGTAGACTCGGCGACCTCATGGACGTCCAGCGGATGCGCGAGTCGGTCGAGGAAGTGCGCGAGCGCGGCCGCCGTGCGTTCGCGGAGGCCTCTTCGCGCGAAGAGCTGGAGGCTGCGCAGGTCTCGGTCCTCGGACGGAAGAGCCGTCTCGCCGAGGTGCAGCGGTCCCTCGGGTCCCTCGATCCGGAGGAGCGCAAGGATCTGGGTCGGATCGTGAACGAGGTCCGAGCGGAGCTCGAGGGTGCGGCCTCGAGGCGACGTGAGGAGCTCGAGTCCACTGCCGAGGACGCGTTGGTGACGGCGGACCGCCTCGATCTGACGCTGCCCGGACGTCGTCCGAGAACAGGCTCGATGCATCCCTTCACCTTGATCGAGCACGAGATCGTCGACATCTTCACGAGGATGGGCTACAAGGTCGTCGAGGGCTCCGAGGTTGAGGACGAATGGCACAACTTCGACGCGCTCAATATCCCTCCGGACCACCCGGCGAGGACCTCGATGGATACGACGTTCGTCGACGTGCCGGGGCACCCCGAGCTCGTCTTACGAACCCACACCTCACCGATGCAGATCCGCACGCTCGAGTCGCAGCGGCCGCCGGTCGCCGTCGTGGTGCCGGGTCGCGTGTATCGCAACGAGGAGATCACGGCGAGGAACATGCCGGTGTTCCACCAGGTGGAAGGGCTCCTCGTCGACGAGGGGATCACGTTCGCGGACCTGAAGGGGACCCTCGAAACCTTCTACAGGGCGCTCCTGGGTGAGGAACGGGAGATCCGGCTCACGCCCTCCTTTTTCCCGTTCGTCGAACCCGGTGCCCAGGTCGATGTCTCGTGCTTCGTGTGCGACGGCGCGGGTTGCAAGACCTGCTCGTTCTCCGGCTGGCTCGAGCTCATGGGCTCGGGGATGGTGCATCCGGTCGTGCTCGAGAACTGCGGCATCGATCCGGAGCGATACACGGGGTTCGCGTTCGGTGGAGGCTATGACCGTCTGGCGATGATCCGTTTCCAGATCCCCGATATCCGACTCCTCTGGGATTCGGACGTCCGATTCCTCGAGCAATTCGAGGCCGTCGGCTGATGCGGGTGCCCGTCGGATGGCTGCGCGAGCGATGTCCCACGGATCTGTCGCCGGAGGAGCTCAGCGATCTCCTCGCGATGAAAGGCGTCCACCTCGAATCGATCGAACGTCCATGGGAGGGACTCGCCGGCGTCGTGGTCGCCCGCGTGCTCGAGGTCCGCGACCATCCGAACGCCGAGAAGCTGTGCATCGCGATCGTCGACGGCGGGGACGGGCCGACGCAGGTGGTCGTGGGCGTCCGGAACATGAAGCCCGGGGACCTGGTCCCGTGGGCGCGACCGGGTGCCCGGGTGCCCGTGCTCGACCATCCGCTGGACGCCAAGCCCCTCCGGGGAGAGATCTCCAACGGGATGCTGTGCTCGCCCCGGGAGCTCGCGGTCTCCCACGAGCACGAGACCGGCATCCTGCTCCTGCCCGGAGACCTGACGGTCGGCGCCGACCTCAGGTCCACGCTCGGGCTCGACGACGTCGTGCTGGACCTCGAGATCGAATCCAACCGGCCAGACCTCCTGTCGATCACCGGGATCGCGCGGGAGGTGGCGGGAGCCACCGGCGAGCCACTCATCCGGCCCGACGTCACGGTCGTGGAGGTGGGGGAGCTGTCCTCGACGGTGGCGACCGTCGAGATCAAGGATCCAGAGGGATGCCCTCGCTACCTCGCGCGGATCGTGCGAGGGATCGGTCCGGGTCGGACGCCGATCCTCGTCCAAGCGCGGCTCACCGCCTGCGGCGTGCGGCCCATCTCTCCGATCGTCGATGCGACGAACGTCGTGATGTTGGACCTCGGTCAGCCGCTCCACGCATTCGACCTCCGGCGGCTCGCCGGTCCCGGCATCGTCGTACGGCGATCCGAGCCGGGCGACCGCCTCGAGACGCTCGACGGCGTCGAGCGGGAGCTCGACGACGATCTGCTGATCTGCGATCTCGACCGTCCGGTCGCGATCGCAGGCGTGATGGGCGGCGCATCGTCGGAGGTCGGTCCCGGGACGGTCGACGTGCTCATCGAGAGCGCGTACTTCGAGCCACGATCGATCCTGCGCACGTCCAGGCGCCTCCAGCTCCTGACGGAGGCGTCGGTCCGCTTCTCGCGGGGAACCGACCCCGAAGGCGTCGGTCTCGCCGCGGTGACGGCCGCCCGGCTGATAGCGGAGTGGTCGGGGGGCGAGGTGCTGAAGGACGCGGTCGACGTCGGTGCGCCGCCGCCGCGCCGGCCGATCGCACTCCGATCGAGTCGCGCTACGGCCGTCCTCGGGTACCCCGTCGGCGCGGCAGCGGCAGCGGAGGCGCTCGCGAAGATCGAGATCACCGCGGAACCGGCCGACGACCGCGTCGAGGTGGAGGTGCCGAGCTTCCGACCCGACCTCGAGCGGGAGGAGGACCTGATCGAGGAGATCGTGCGGATCCAGGGCTACGATCGGCTGCCGTCCACCGTGCCGGCGCTCCGCGAGGTCGGCGGCGAGCAAGAGAGTTACCGCACCAGGCGCCGGGTCCGGGAGCTGCTCGTGCGTGCCGGGCTCCGGGAGGCCGCCTCACTGACGTTCGCGTCCGCCCCCGACGTCGAGCTGATGCGGCACACGGATCCGGTGCGGGTGGCGAACCCTCCGTCCGCGGAGGATCCGTTCCTCCGCACCAGTCTGCTACCGCGCCTCCTCGATGCCGCGACCCGCAATCAGCAACGCGGGGAGGTCTCGATCGCCCTGTTCGAGATCGGACACGTCTTCCGCCTCGCTGACCCCGTCGACGAGCGCGAGCACCTCGCGATCCTCCTCGCCGGGCGGGCGGGAGAGGGCCTCCACGCCGAGGGCCGCGGATGGGACGCGCTGGATGCGAAGGGGATCCTCGGGGGTGTTCTGGGCGGGCTCGGCATCGAGTGGACGATCGAGCCCGGCGCCGATCGACCGTTCCACCCGGGGCGGGCAGGCTCGGTGCTGGTCGGAGACCGTCGCATGGGTGTGGTGGGTGAGCTCCACCCAGCCGAAGCGGCTCGTCTCGACCTCGCCGGGCGCGTCGCCGTCGCCGAGCTCGACGTCACCGCGCTCGAGGTGGAGCGCGGGCGGGCCCGCGCGGTACGCGGCCGCCCCCGCCTACCCCCCCCCCCCCCCGACCACGCCATAAAAGTGCCCGACGAAGACACCCCCCGCGACCGGGAGCGGATCCTGGAAGCTGCCGCCGGGTCGATCCTCGATCGGGTCGTGCTGTTCGATCTCTTCACCGGTGGTGACGTGCCCGCCGGTCACCGGAGCCTCGCGTTCGCGCTGGAGTTCAGAGCTCCGGATCGGACCCTCACAGACGAGGAGGTCGAACCGTTGGTGGCCGCGATCGTCGACCGAGTCCGGTCGGAGCTCGGGGCGGAGCTCCGAGCCTGAGGTCGCACCACCCCGTGTCGGCGGTCTCATTAGACTCGGGCGTCATGCGTCACTACCTCAGCGTCGACGATCTCTCCACGGCCGAGCTTCCCGATCTCCTCGATCTCGCCGCGGCACTGAAGGCGGACCGGGGCGCGCATGCCCAAGCGCTGGCCGGCCGATCGATCGCGCTGATCTTCGAGAAGCCCTCCACCCGCACGCGGGTCTCGTTCGAGGTCGGTGTCGAGCAGCTCGGCGCGCATGCCGTGGTGCTGTCCTCGGCGGAGCTCCAGCTGGGTCGCGGCGAGACGATCCAGGACACCGGTCGCATCCTGTCGCGCTACGTCGACGCGATCGTGCTCCGTACCTTCGAGCAGGAGCGGCTGGAGATCCTCTCCACCACCGCTACGGTCCCGGTGATCAACGCCCTCTCGGACTTCGAGCACCCATGCCAGGCGCTGGCCGATCTCCTCACGATCCGCGAGCATCTCGGCGACCCCCACGGGCGGGTCCTGACCTACCTCGGGGACGGGAACAACGTCGCGCATTCCGTGCTCCTGGCCGGAACCAAGGCCGGCATGGCCGTCCGCGTCGCGACACCGCCGGGCTTCGAGCCGATCCCCCAGGTGGTGCACCGGGCCGAGGAGATCGCCGCCGAGACAGGTGGCTCCGTCAAGCTCACCCACGATCCCGAGGGGGCGGCGATCGGTGCGCACATCCTGTCCACGGATGTCTGGACGAGTATGGGTCAGGACCTCGAGGCGGATGAGCGCGCCCTCGTCTTCCCGAGCTACCAGCTGGGTCAGAAGCTCGTGGACCTAGCGGACCCCGACGTGATCGTCCTCCACTGTCTGCCCGCGAACCGCGGGCAGGAGATCACCGACGAGGTGATCGACGGGCCGCGGTCCGTGGTGTGGGACCAGGCCGAGAACCGGCTCCACACGCAGAAGGCGCTGCTGCTCCGCCTCTTCGGCGTAGCCTGAGGCGATGCCCAGGGCGAACGATGCCGTCGAGGCGATGCTCATCGAGTACGCCGACCTGTTGTCGATCCTGTTCGAGGATCCCTACAAGCCGCGCGCCTACGAGAAGGCCGCGCGAGCCGTCGGCGGCTACCCGGTCGACCTCGAGGGCAAGGATCTCCCCGAGATCCTGAAGGTCCCCTCGGTCGGTCGCTCGATCGGCGAGAAGATCCAGGAGTTCTTGACCACCGGTGTGCTCGCCGAGCTCGAGGAGCTGCGGGAGCGGATCCCGCCCGGTGTCCGGGGCCTGATGTCGATCCCCGGGCTCGGCCCGAAGAAAGCCATGGTGCTCCACCAGGAGCTCGGCGTGGGCTCCGTGGACGAGCTCGTGGCGGCGATCGAACAGGACCGCGTCGCCGCGCTGCCTCGGTTCGGGGCGAAGACGCAGGAGAACATCGCCCGAGGGATCCGGCAGATGCAGGCCGCCGGCGGGCGCGTGAAGATCGACGTCGCGCTCGGGGTCGCGGAGACCCTCCTCGAACTCCTCGGCACCCTGCCCGAGGTCCGACGCGCGGCGTACGCCGGTTCCCTCCGGCGCATGAAGGAAACGATCGGCGATGTGGATCTCCTCGTGGCCGGATCCGACGCCCCGCCCGTGATGGAGGCGTTCGTGACCCACCCCTCGGTGGCCCGCGTCCTCGCGAAGGGGGACACCAAGACCTCCATCGTGACCGATCTCGGTCTCCAGATCGATCTCCGCGTGATCGCGGAGGAGGCGTGGGGGGCGGCGATGATCTACTTCACCGGCTCCAAGCCGCACAACATCCGGATCCGGGAGATGGCTGTCCGTCGGGGGTTGAAGCTGAGCGAGTATGGGCTGTTCGACGCGAAGTCGGGCGATCTCCTCGCGGCCGAGTCCGAGGAGAGCGTGTACGAGCGCCTCGGGATGCAGTACGTCGAACCCACCCTCCGCGAGGATCGAGGTGAGGTCGAGGCGGCGCTCGCCGGTGAGCTCCCCGCCGTGGTGACGGAGCGACAGCTGAAGGGCGATCTCCACACCCACACGAACCTGACCGACGGCCTCGCCAGCCTGGAGGAGATGGTCGCCCGCGCCGCCGAGATCGGATACGCGTACTTCGCGATCACCGATCACGCTCCCAACCTGTACATGCAGCGCATGACCGCGGAGAAGATCTTGTCGCAGCGGCGCAGGATCGAGAAGCTGCGGGCGACGTACCCCAAGATGACGTTGCTCCACGGCACGGAGCTGAACATCGATCCTGACGGTGACGTGGACTGGGACGGGGAGTTCCTCGCGGGCTTCGACCTGACGGTGGCCTCCGTCCACTCCCACTTCACACAGTCGCGCGACGAGATGACGGCCCGGGTGATCCGTGCGATCGAGAATCCCTACGTCGACATCATCGGCCATCTCACGACGCGGCAGATCGGGAAGCGACCGCCCGTCGACCTCGATCTGGAGGCGGTGTTCGAAGCCGCCGGCCGGACCGGGACGGCGATGGAGATCAACTCGCACCCCGATCGGCTCGATCTCTCCGACGAGCACGTCCTCTGGGCGCGTCGACACGCGGTGCGGTTCGCCGTGAACACCGACGCGCACGCCGTGCCGCACCTGGACCATCGCCGATTCGGCGTCGGCATGGCCCAGCGTGGCTGGCTCACGAGGGACGACGTGATCAACGCGTGGCCACTCCGGAAGCTCCAGCGCTTCCTCGCCGCGGGGCGTCCGTGACCCGGCAGCGGCTGTCGCGATCGTTCTATGCACGGGCGGCCCACGAGGTCGCGCCGGATCTCGTGGGCCAGGTCCTCGTCCGCATCTTCCCCGACGGGTCGCGTGCCTCGGTGCGGATCGTCGAGGTCGAGGCCTACGGGCCGGACGATCCCGCGAGCCACGCGTTCCGCGGACAGACGCCGCGGAACGCGGTGATGTTCGGCCCTCCGGGGCATCTGTACGTGTACTTCACCTACGGCATGCATCACTGCATGAACGTCGTGACCGGAGGCGTTGCGGAGGGGAGCGCGGTGCTCCTGCGTGCCGCCGAGCCCATCGAGGGCGAGGACGAGATGGTCGTCCGGCGAGGGCGGGAGGGACCGTTCGATCTGTGCTCGGGACCCGGCCGGCTCGCGCAGGCGCTCGCGGTCGATCGACGCGACGACGGGGCCGATCTGGTCGCGGGTGACGGTCTCTGGCTCGAGAGGGCCTCGCGATCGGGAACGATCGCCGCGGGGACCCGCGTGGGTGTGCACGAGACGAGCCGCCACTGGCGTTATTGGCTCGACGGAAGTCCGTTCGTGTCGCGCGGACGGCCAGGGCCGCCTACGGCGAAGCGGCGGACCCCTCGGGCACGGTCGATGACACCGTGATCGTCACGGTGCTCGTCTGGAAGGCCTCGGTGCCCGCCGACGGAACCTGCGCGATCACCGTGCCCTTCGGCTGCGTCGAGGGAGCCGTCTTCACCTCGACGTAGAAGCCGGCCTGCGTGAGGCCCTCGATGGCGATCGACTCCGAGGAACCGACCGTGGACGGGACGAGGACCTCCTGCAGCGACGAGGGCGACGTGCACATCTCCGTTGGCTCCGTTCCTTCGATGAACTGCAGCGTCTCGATGTTCTGGGGGAGCGTGAACGGGTTCGGCAGGCAGTTGGGCGTCTGTGAGGCATCCACGGAGACGGAGACGAACCCCACCTCGGGGTTCGGGAACGTCGTCGCCGGCAGGCCGGCGGTCGCCTCCAGCATCAGCAGCCGCCAGATTTGCGCGGGCCACGTTCCCCCGAAGACGGTGATCCTGGTCCTCGGCGGTTCCATCCGGATCCGCCCCGGAGGGAACCCGACCCACACGGCCGCCACCATCTGCGGGACCGCGCCCACGAACCAGGCGTCGTTGTGGTCCATCGCGGTGCCGGTCTTCCCGATCTGCGGCCTGCCGATATTCGCCGCGGTGCCCGTGCCGTACAGGACGGCCTCGTTCAGGATCTCGTTGGCGACCGACGCGATCTGTGGATCGAGGACCCGATCGCCGGTGGTGTTCGGGGACCACAGCACGGTGCCGCGTGCGTCGGTGACGCGGGACACGGGGACCGGCCGGGACCGGAGGCCGCCCGTCGCCAGGGTGCCGTACGCGGTTGCCATCTCGAGCGTGTTGACCTCGTTCGTTCCGAGGACCGCCGAGAGGTACGGCTCCAACGGACCGCGGGGGTTGCTCACGCGGCGGCAGCAGCGGATCCCCATCCGCTCGGCCACCTCCACGACGGTGGTGGGACCGAGCCGGTCGATCAGCTGCGCGTACACGGTGTTCACCGAGTGGATCGTCGCTGAGCGGAGCGTCATCGTTCCGTAGCCCGCTCCCTCCGCGTTCGCGACGTCCCAGATCTCGCCGGTCTCGAGGGCCAGCCGGAGCGTCGAGGGGGCGGGGAACGTCTCCGACGGCGACAGGCCGGCCTCGAGGGCCGCCACGAGCGCGAACGGCTTGAACGACGAGCCCGACTGCCGCCCCGTCCCGCCCATCGCCGTCGCCAGGTTCACGCGACCCGCGTCACGATCCCGCCAGTAGTCGCGTTGGTCGCCACCGACCATCGCCAGCACGAAGCCATTGCGGGGATCCACGACGGTCACGGCGGCGGAGGGGTCGTCCGGATAGGAAAGCACCGAATCGACGGCGCGCTGGGCGGCGGACTGCACGGCCGGCTGGAGGGTCGTGTGGATCTGGAGGCCGCCGGTGAACAGTAGCCTGTACCGATCCTCGCGCGTGTCGCCGAAGGCGGGGTTCGTCAGGAACCACTCCTTCAGGTAGTCGATGAAGTACGGGTAGTCGTAGCGGCCGAACGTCGTCACCGGGTGGAGACGGATCGGCGCTCTGCCGGCGTGACGACGTTGTGTCTCCGTGATCATCCCGAACTCGTGCATCAGGCGGAGCACCACACGCCGTCTCCCGCTCGCCCGGCTCGGGTACTCGTACGGGTCGAAGTGCCCGGGGCTCGTGATCAGGCCGGCGAGCAGGGCGGATCGGGCCAGGTTGAGGTCGACGGCGTCGACGCCGAAGAACGTCCGGGCCGCCGCCTGGACACCGTAGGCGCCCTGCCCGAAGTAGACCGTGTTCAGGTACCGCGTGAGGATCTCCTCCTTGGACAGGCGATCCTCGAGCTGCCAGGCGAGCGACGCCTCGCTGAGCTTACGGGCGAGCGTGCGTTCGCCCCCCGTATAGAGGTTCTTCACCAGCTGCTGCGTGATCGTCGAGCCGCCCTCCTCGATGCTGCCGTCCCGGAGGTTCACGTAGGACGCGCGGAGGATCGCTCGCCCGTCGATCCCATGGTGTTGGTAGAAGCGCCGGTCCTCGATCGCGACCGCCGCGTCCCGGATCCAGGAAGGGATCTGTGACGAGGGCAGGACCACGCGATCCTCGACTGCGTGCAGCTGCGTGATCACGCTGTCGTCGGCCGCGTACACGAACGACGTCTGCGCGAGCGCGCGTCGAGGGACGTCCTCCAGGTGGACGCCACACGCAGCAGAGAACACAGCGCAGGCTGCCGTGAAGGCCGCCAGGGGGAAGTGCCGGCGGGTCATCGCGGGCGAGTGTACCCCGCGTCCTGGGGCGGATCGGGGAGGTGCGGTAGCATCGCCGCGCCATGGCCGCCGACGTGCTGACGACGCTCGCCAGCGGTAGCGTCGACCTCGTCCCGAGGGGTGGTCTCGAGGATCGTCTCGCGGCGGACCGACCGCTTCGCGTGAAGCTCGGCGTGGATCCCAGTCGCCCCGACCTCACGCTGGGACACGCCGTCGTCCTCCGGAAGCTGCGGCAGTTCCAGGATGCGGGCCATGTCGCGGTGCTCATCATCGGGGACTTCACCGCTCGGATCGGGGACCCGTCGGGCCAGTCCGAGACCCGTCCGATGCTCACGGAGGAGGAGATCCGGGCGAACGCGGCCACGTACTTGGCCCAGGCCGGCAAGGTCCTCGACGTGGAATCTGCGGAGATCCACGGCAACTCGGAGTGGCTGGCTGAGTTGGACACGGCGGAGGTGATCCGGTTGGCCGCGACCGCGACGCTCGCGCAGATGCTCGAGCGAGAGGACTTCCGGGAGCGCTACAAGGAGGAGCGACCCATCAGTTTGGTGGAGCTCCTCTATCCGCTCCTGCAAGGCTACGACTCCGTCGCGATCCGAGCGGACGTGGAGCTGGGCGGCACCGACCAGACGTTCAACCTGCTGATGGGTCGTGAGGTACAGCGAGCGTACGGGCAGGAGCCGCAGTTGGTGCTGACCCTCCCGCTGCTCGAGGGCACCGACGGCATCCGCAAGATGTCGAAATCGCTCGACAACTACATC
>CBHFMJ010000033.1:0-12451 GCA_965994715.1 uncultured bacterium
AGAGCCTTGCTGTCCGATCCCGACGGCCTCGTTCGGGCTCAGGCGGCCGCGATCCTGCTCGAGGACGCAGGCGCGGTCAGCTCGGCGTCCCCGAGATCGGGCGGGATGGAGGGCGACGCGGAAGCCGAGGCGGTGCTCGTCCGTTTGACGAGATCGCCGCACGCCGACGCTCGGGTCGCCGCGCATCGGGCGCTGGCCGCCTCCCGGAGCCCGGAGGCCGTGGAGCTCGCCCGGGCCGCGCTCACCGACCCGGCCGCGTCGGTGCGCGCGGAGGCGGCGCGCACGATGGCAGAACGGGACCCGATCGAAGGAGTCGACGAGCTTCTCGCGATCGTCGACGGAGGCGGCGAGGTCCTGGAGGCTGCCGGAGAGGCGATGCGCCGTGCGCCGGAGCGCTCGGCCGCCACGGTCCGGCACCTCGCCGAGGTCTCGGCCTCCCGAGCGCTGGAGAGCCGACGGCTCCGCGACTCGATCGACGGAGAGGCGGACGCCCGGCTGACGATGCTCCGAGACTCCCTATCCACCGATTCCCAGCGGCATGCCGTCACGGCGATCCGGGCGGCCGCGCTCCTCCGGGGTGGAGGTGCGATCTCGACCGCGCTCGAGAGCTTGACGGCGGATGACCCGGCGCAACGGGCCAACGCCCTCGAGGTGATCGAGACGATGGGGGACCACGAGCTGATGCGACCGCTGCTCGCGCTCTGGGAATCCGGTCGCGGGGCAGTCGGCCACCCCGACTGGCGTGAGCGACTGCTGCGAGATCCGGACGAATGGATCCGCACGTGTGCGGCATGGGCGACGGAACCCCTCGATGCGCCCGTCGCCGACGGATCGACGATCGACATACCCGCCGACGTCCCCGGGGGAACCGAGGACGAAGCCGAAGATGAAGCCGAAGATCAAGGAGGAGTTCCCGTGACCGAGACCCTCGCCACCCTGCCGCTGATGGAGCGCGTCCTGTTCCTTCGGCGCGTGCCCTTGTTCACCGACCTCCCGCCGCAGGATCTGGTGCCGATCGCCTCGATCGCGTCCGAGCAGAGCTTCGCGGACGCGGACACGATCGCCGAGCAGGGGGAGCCGGGCGACGAGATGCACATCATCGTCTCCGGCTACGTCCTGGTGATCCTCCGGGAGTCGGGCGGCCACCAGCAGGTGTTGGCCGTCCGCGCCGCCGGCGACGTGATCGGTGAGATGGCCGTGATCACCGGCGGCGTGCGCATGGCATCCCTCGCTGCGAAGGGGACGGTGCGCCTGCTGTCGATCGGACGCCGTCCGTTCGAGGCGATGCTCCGGGAGCGGCCGGAGACGGCGCTGGCGCTGATGCGGGTCCTGTGTCAACGGCTCGCCGATCGCGACGCCACGGCCGCCCCCGTGACCTGACGTCCTTCGCTGGGACACTCGGACCGTCGCGCGACCACCAGGAGGAGCGGCGTGAAGGCGATCCGCGTCCGAGAACAGGGCCCGCCAGAGGTCCTCGTCGAGGAGGAGATGGACGATCCCCGTCCGGGCTCCGGCGAGGTCCTCGTGGGACTGCATGCCGCTGGCGTGAACATGATCGACGTCCAGCAACGCTCGGGCGGGTACTCGGTACGCGTGCCGTTCACCCCCGGGACGGAGGGGGCGGGCGAGGTGATCGAGATCGGTCCCGGCGTCGAGCCGTGGACGGCGGGGGACCGGGTCGCTTACGCCGGCGTCCCCGGCGCGTACGCGGAGCTGGCGCTGGTCCCGGCCGAGCGGCTCGTGCCGGTGCCCTCGGAGATCTCCACACACATCGCGGCAGCCGTGCTCCTCCAGGGGATGACGGCGCACTACCTCCTCCATTCACTCGTGCCGCTGAGCGACGGTGAGGTCGTCGTCGTCCAGGCGGCGGCGGGCGGGGTCGGGCTGCTGCTCACCCAGATGGCGACGGCAGCAGGCATCCACGTGATCGGCACCACGTCGACGGACGAGAAGGCCGCACTCGTGCGGGACGCGGGCGCCGCCGAGGTCGTGGTGCGCGGTCGCGACGACCTGGCGGCCGTCGTGGCGGAACGGACGGAAGGCGCCGGGGCCCGGGTCGTGTTCGACTCCGTGGGGCGGGACACGTTCGACGCGAGTCTCGGCGTGCTGGCCAGGCGTGGCTGCCTCGCCCTCTTCGGTCAGTCGAGCGGCGCGGTCCCACCGGTCGACGTCTCCCGGCTCCAGAAGGCAGGATCGGTCTTCCTCACGCGGCCGGGACTCGCCGACTACGTGGCCACGCGGGAGGAGCTCCTGCATCGCGCCGACGCCGTCTTCTCGTCTCTGACGAGCGGCAGACTCGACGTCCGGATCCATGCCCGGTACCCGCTCGCGCGTGCGGACGAGGCGCACCGTGCGGTCCAGAGCCGGACGACGGCGGGCAAGCTCATCCTCGTGACGGACCGCGGAGCGGGCGGATGACCTCCTGTACGCTGCACCGCTTCCGAGGAGAGGGGAACACGTGAGGGCCGCTCTGTTGACCGGGCCGCGGGCGCTCGAGCTGCTCGAGCGGGACGCATCTCCCCCCGAGCCGCACGAGGTCCTGGTGCGGGTCGAGTCGATCGGCATCTGCGGTACCGACCTCAGCATCTACGCTGGGAAGATCCCCGTGGCGTACCCCCGCGTGATGGGACACGAGATCGTCGGGACGCTCGCGTCCGGGGCGCGATCGGGCGAACGGGTCCTCGTCGACCCGGGGATCGCGTGTGGGCGATGCACCCAGTGCCGGGAGAACCGCACCAACATCTGCACACGGGGCTGGTTGATCGGTCGCGATCGGGACGGCGGGCTGTGCGAACTCGTGACCGTCCCGTCGGCGAACGTCCACCCGCTCCCGGACGGGCTCGATCCCACGACCGCCCCCCTCCTGCAGGTACTCGCGACGTGCGCCCATGCGCAGCGCCGCATCGGGATCACCCCCGGGGAGAGCGTCGTGGTGCGCGGGTTGGGGGTCACGGGACTCCTGCACCTCCAGCTGGCGAAGCTCCGGGGGGCCGGGCCCGTGATCGGGGTCACGAGGTCGGCGCCGAAGCTCGCGATCGCCGGCGGGTTGGGGGCGGACGGCACCGCGGCGGCGGACGGAACCGAGGCCGAGGCTGTGGCGGAGGCCCTCCCGGGCGGCGCCGACGTCGTGCTCGAATGCGTTGGCACCGTCGCGGCGCTGGCGCGGGCGATGGAGATGGTGCGCACAGGCGGACGGATCCTCGCGTACGGCACGATGACCGAGACGACCGGATCCCTCCCCTTCTACGAGCTGTACCACAAGGAGATCGCGATCATCGGAGCGCGATCGGCGCGCGTCGAGGACTTCCCGTTCGCGATCGCCGCGGTCGCCTCGGGCCGTATCGCGCTGGACCCGCTGGTCTCCGCGCATCACCCGCTCGACGACGTCACCGGGGCGATCGAGGCCGCGGGCGCGCCGGGGGCGCTGAAGGTGTTCGTCGATGCCTGAGCGGCGCCGATGAGCGGGGATGCGAGCGGGACCGAGGACCGGACGGCAACGCCCGCGGCGGTCGAGCTGCGTCACGCGTCGGTCCGCATCGACGGTCGGACGGTGCTCGGCCCTGTCGACCTGCGGGTGGGACGGGGGGAACGGTGGGTGCTCCTCGGGCCGAACGGAGGCGGGAAGACCACCCTCCTCGCGCTCGCGGGGGCCCGACGCCAGCCCTCCTCGGGTCGGGTCGAGGTGCTCGGCGCCGCCCTGGGGCGCGCGGACGTGCGCACGATCCACCCGAGGATCAGCCACACGAGCCACGTGCTGGCTGAGCGGATGCCGCCCGGGCTGACGGTCCGGACGGTCGTCCTGACCGGGAAGCGAGCAGACCTGTCGCCCTGGTTCCAGGAGTTCGACGAGGAGGACGAGCGCCGCGCGGTGATGCTCCTCGATCGCGTGGGCTGCGCGCACCTCACCGGGCGGCGCCTCGACACCTGCAGCCAAGGGGAACGGCAGCGGGTCCTCCTGGCCCGCGCCCTGTATCCGGACCCGGAGCTGTTGATCCTCGATGAGCCCGCCTCGGGGCTGGATCTCCCGGCGCGGGAGACGCTGATCGAGGCCCTCGAGGCCGTGCTGGCCGAGCCGTCGGCCCCGACGACGATCCTCGCGACGCACCACCTGGAGGAGATCCCACCGTCCTCGACCCATGCCGCGCTGCTGCGCGACGGGTTGCTCGTGGCGAGCGGCGCGATCGAGGAGGTGCTGACGCCGGGTTCGCTCGAGGCGTGCTTCGGCATCGCCATGGATGTCGGACGGCGCGGTGGGCGTTGGTGGGCCGTGGCCCGTTCCGAGCCCTCGCTTCCGCCTGGGTCCTAGCCTCGGCCCGCGACGGCGTCGGCGTTCACAGCGTACGGGGGGATCCGTCCGGCCAGCGCCTCGATCACCTGCTCCACGGCCTTGCGTTGGAGCTCGCGGAGCGATTCCTCGCTGTAGAAGGCCGCGTGCGGCGTGACGATCACGTCGTCGCGGTGGAGGAGCGGGTCGGCGGGCGACGGGGGCTCCACTTCCAGGACGTCCAGGCCCACCCCGCCGAGCCGGTCCTCCTCGAGCGCGACGCGGAGCGCGTCGAGGTCGACCAAGGGGCCGCGGGACGTGTTCACGAGGATCGCGCCGGGCCGCAGCAGCGCGAGCTCCGCCGCGCCGATCAGATGGCGATTGTCCGCGGTGAGCGGCGCGTGCACGGACAGGACGTCCGCGACGGTGAGGAGCTCCTCGAGGGTCATCGGCTCCGCTCCCGCCTCGCGGACCGCCTCGTCCGGGACGAACGGATCGGTGGTCACGATCCGATAGCCGAGCGGCGCCATCTTGGCGGCGAGCGCCCGCGAGATGCGACCGAACCCGACGAGGCCCACGGTCCGCCCGCGGAGGCGGTGGAGCGGCCGGGCGTCCGTGGGCGTCCAGGACCCCGATCGCACCTTCCGGTCCAGCAACGTGACGCCGCGCGCGAGCGAGAGGATCAATGCGAGCGCGTGATCCGACACCTCGTCGATGCAATAGTCGGGCACGTTCGTGACGAGGATCCCTCGCGAGGTCGCCTCGTCGACGTCGACGGTGTCGAGCCCGATGCCGTAGCGAGCGATCACTCGGCATCGGTCGAGCCCGCGGATCACCTCCGCCGGCATCTGCGCGTAGCAGTTCAACACGGCGTCCGCGCCCGCGACAACCTCGCGCACCTCCTCGATCGACGTGGCGTTGGATCCGAAGCGGAGCTCGTGCCCCGCCTCGCGCAACAGGTCCCGCTCCTGCTCCAGGTCCGGGAAGACGTGATCGGTCACCGCGACGAGCGCCATCACGCGCCTCCTCCCGGGACCGCAACGGGGGCGGACCGCCCGGCCCTCGTGATGCGAGAGGGGGACGTCGAGATCGTGGCAGCAGCCTCCGGGAGGATCGAGACGCGCCCGGTGTCGCCGTCGACGGCGACGAGCGAGCCGCTCTCCCCCAGCGTGTCGGCGTCCGTCCCGATCTCTGGCCCGATCACCGCAGGGACGCCGAGCGACCGTGCCACCTCGAACAGGTGCGCGCCCGAGGTTCCAGCGGCCGTCACGAGCGCGGCGCAGTGCCAGAGCAGCGGCGCCAGGTGGGGCAGCGGGAGCGGCGCGACGAGGACCTCGCGGGAACCGGGCCGGTCGAGCGAGCGGAGCCTCCGGACCGGACGGACCCGGCCGGCGCCGATGCCCGGCGCGACCGGGACCGCGTGGGACCCACGCCCCCGTGCGCGGACCACCTCCGCGACGAACGGCTCCCAGCGCCCGGGACCGCTGCGGAGCGCGGGCGGCGTTCCCGCGATCGCGCGATCGACCTCCTCGCCGGTGAGGCGCCAGACGAGCTGGGGCGAGGGGAGGAGTCCCGCGCCGGCGAGGAGCTCCCCCACCGCGCGGACGAGCCCGACGATCCGCCGAGCGACATCCGGGTCCAGTGCTCCGAGGCCGGCGATCGCTCGGACACCGTCCGTCACGCGTCCTCGGAGGAGGAGACGCATCACCTCCGCTGCTCGCTCACGGGCCAGCGGCGGCGGCGCGCCCCAGACCTCGGCGGTGGCCCGGTCAGCGAGCGATCGCGCTTCCGCGAGCGCCGACGCCGGATGGTGCACTCCGACCGGGTCCGCCCCTATCTCTACCACGGCCGACGCTTCGCCGGCGCCGAGGGCCCATGGAAGCACGAGCTCGTCTCCCAGCGGCCCCGGGAACGCCGTCACGAGCCTTGCCACGCGCTCGGCGCCTGGCGGAACCGGGGCATGGTGCGCGCGGATGTGCGGCGCAGGATCCTCGGACGGTGCCTCGGCCGGTCCCGCCGGGCCGATCTGGAGCAGGTAGACCTCGTCGCCCACGGCGCCCCATTCGATCGTGGTGTCGGCGACGGAATCGGCGGCGCGCCGCGAGACGCCGGCCGCCGCCGACACCGTCGCCGCCGGGACCGAGCTCTCGATCTCCCCGACGATCCTCCCGTCCGCTCCCACCTTCACGTCGCGGCCGCCGCGGCGACCGGCGACCACGCCCGACGGCCCGCCGGGCGCCGACGAGACGTCAACCGCGCCGTCGTCACGAACCCGGGCCGTGCCCCCGGCGTCCAGCCGGAGGAACGGCTGCACCAGAGCGGCGATCCGCAACGTGTCCACATCCACACCGGCCTCGGCGCACCGGCCCAGCGCGTCGCCGGAGAACCCGGACGCCCAGCATCCCCGGACGGCGGCGGGCAGGTCGCCCGGCTCGACCCCGAGGTAGCTCGCGAACGCCCCCGACCAGCGGCCGTCGTCGTCGAGCCCGGTCGACGATCGCACCACGAAGGACGCTCGTTCGCCGTCCGACGCTGCCCTCGACGGGAGTGGCGAGGGGACGGCGGCGTCCATCGCCGCGAGGTAGGCGCTCGCACGCCCCGCGGTCTCGAGCGCTCGAGCACCCGCGGCGATCGCGGCCGCGGACGCCTCCAGCGGGAGGATCCATCCCGGGAGGACGGGCAGCCCGGTGGTCGCGGCCTTAGCCAGCCCGGCCGCCTTGACACCGACGACCGCCGGGTCGCGCGCCGCGGGATCGTCGAGGGCCAGGGGTACCGCCGACATCGCGATCAGCCCGCGAGCGTGATCTCGTCGATCGGGAAGGACGTGATCAGCTCGTGACCCGTGTCGGTCACGATCAGCATCTCCTCGAGGCGCACCCCGAACTCGTGCACCTTCCCGTGCTGGGTCTCGAGTGCGAACACCATGCCGGGCGTGATCTCGATCGGATGGTCGAGCGACCAGATCCGCGAGATCACCGGCTGGTCGTACTGCGCCAGGCCGAGGCCGTGGCCCCACAGGTTCGCCGCCGCCTCGTCCTCGTCCGCGTAGCCCCACGTGTCCATCGCGGACGGCCACTTCGACGCGATGTCGCGGGTGGAGACGCCCGGCTTCACTGCGTCGATCGAGTCCCGGAGCCATGTCAGGGCCGTGTCGTAGTAGGACCGCATCTCGTCGGTGGGCGTCCCGCCCACGCAATAGGTGCGGTACACGCACGACTTGAAGCCGTTCCACGTGAGGGCCGCCACGTCGATGATCACGAGCTCCCCCGGCCGGATGATCCGATCGGAGAAGTTGCGCCAGTTCGGCCAGGCGTTCGGCCCGGACGACACGATCACGTCCTCCACATCCTCGACGCCGGGGAACGAGTAGAGGAACTCGAACCCGTGGGCGGCGACCTGGTTCTCCGTGAGCCCCGGACGCAGCCATTGCGACATCTCGTAGTGGAGCGCGTCGCAGATCGACCCGACGATCCGTGAGCAGTTCTGCTCGTCGGGGCTCTTCACCGCGCGCGCCTCCATCATCGGCGTCATCCCGTCGGTCCACGTGATCCCGGCCTGCTCGAACGTCTTCATCATCGTGATGTCGATGAAGTCCACGCCGAGCGGCTGGTCCTTGACGCCGGCGTCCTCGAGGTCGTCCGCCAGGGCCTTCGTGAACTTCTCGACCTGCATCGTGGACGCGGGCCCGGCCGCGCCCTTGATCCAGGCGAAGGAGTGCCGCACGTTCTCCTGGGGGATCCACGGCGAGTGCGCCTTGATGTGGATCCCGAGGTCGCCCTGCTCGTAGAGGATCGGCGGCTTGCCGGCGGGGAGCACCGCGTACCGGAGTCCCGGCTTCAGCTTGTTCCAGCCGGGCGTGAGGGTCGACGTCACGTAGCGGATGTTCTCGTCGTACATCAGCAGCATCGCGCCGAGCCCGTGACGCTCCATGGCGGCTTGGGCCCGGTCGGAGCGATACGCCCGAACGGCGTCCCAGTCGATGCCCCGCTTCCATTCGATGTTCGCGTAGCCGAACGCTTCTTTCATCGCGACCTTCCTTCCATCCCTTTGGCCATCCCTTTGGCCATTCCCTTGGCCTCTCCTCGCGACGGTCGCCTCACGACGTGATCTGATCGACGATCGCCGAGAACACCTCGTCGTCGAGGAGACCCTTCGTCTGGAGCGACCGGGCCTTCACCTCGTCGAGGATCAGCTGCATCTGCTCCGGAGTGGCCGAGCGACCGAGCCGGTCGAGCCCGGCCGCGACCGAGTCCAGCCCCGACCCCTTCCCGAGGACCAGCACCGGCTGGGGTTGACCGACGAGCTCCGGGCGATACGGGAACGATTCGGTCAGCTCCTCGCCGACGTTGCGGACCCACGTCGTGATGATCCCGGACTCGACGTTGTACAAGCGCTCCCCCACCACCGGCCGGTTCGAGGGCTGGTCGACACCCGCGAGGCTCATCACGAGCTTCGAGAGCTCGAAGAAGCGCTCGGTTCGGATCCCGGCGTCGATGTCGTACATCGTGAGGAGCGCCAGCACCGTCTCCTCCATCGGCGTGTTCCCCGCGCGCTCCCCGATGCCGGTCACGGTGGTCTGGATCACCTCGACACCTTCCGCGACGGCGAGGAGCGTGTTCGCCACGCCCAAACCGAAGTCCATGTGGAAGTGCGTCTCGAGGGGCACGCCCATGCGCTCCCGGGTCTGGCGCACGAACATCCGCACGCCGTGGGGCGACAGGACGCCGAATGTATCGACCAATCCGACCGCGTCCACGTGCCCGTCGGTGGCCACCTTCTGGAGGAGGTCGAGGTACTCGACGAGGCCGGCTCGTGTGGCGTCGATCGGGAAGAACGAGACCGTGAGCCCGAGCTCGTGCGCCAGGCTCGTCGCCTCGACCGACGCGTCGATCGCCCGCTGGACGGGCCACCGGTACGCCTTCTCCACCAGGTGATGGCTCGAGGGGATCTCCATCACCACGCCGTCGACCCCGCAATCCGCAGCGCGCTTCACGTCGTCGACGATGCACCGTGAGAACGCGTAGATCTTCGAGGGGAGCCCCATCTTCACCATCTCGCGGACGGCGGCGTCATCCGCGGGCGAGACCGCCGGCAGGCCGGCCTCGATCCGCGGGACGCCCGCTTCGGCCAGCGCCTCGGCGATCCGCAGCTTGTCGTCCTTCGTGAAGACGACGCCCGCCTGCTGCTCGCCGTCGCGGAGGGTGACGTCGTGCACCTGGACCGACGCCGGCAGGTCGAGCGTCTCGCGGATCTCCGGAAGGAAATTCCAGGGGCTCGTGAACCATCGATCGGTGTGCCAAGGGCCTTCGCTCATGCGCGCGCCTCCCACATGTCCATGATCGGGCTCGCTCGTTGTGCACTATATGTGATTACCCTGGGACGCCGAATCGGACAAGGCGCGCGACATCCCCTTCGGCCGAGATGAGCCTCAACCGAGACGGTCCGGACGCTCGGAGATCTCCTCCCCGTAGATCTCCGGATTCACGACCCCCGGCGGCCGCCTGCCCTCGATCATCGCCCGGAGGTTGTCCACCACGGCCATGCTCATCCTCTCGCGCGCCTCGACCGTGGCGCTGCCGATGTGGGGCGTGAGGATCACGTTGGGGAGCTCGAACAGCTCGGGGCTCGGCGCCGGCTCCCCCACCGGGGGCTCCTGCCAGTACACGTCGAGTCCCGCGCCCGCGATCTTCCTGTCGCGGAGCGCATCGATCAGGGCGGGCTCGTCCACGATGCGCCCTCGGGCGGTGTTCACGAAGAAGGCCGTGGGCTTCATCAGGTCGAACTCCCTGGCGCCGATCAACTTGTGCGTCGTCGTGTTGTACGTCGCCATCAGCACCACGAAGTCGGCCCGACGCAGGAGGTCATCCCGTTCCGGCTCCCAGTTCACACCGAGCTCGCGTTCGCGATCTTCAGGCAGGCGTGTCCGCTTCGTGTAGATCACGTCCATCTCGAATGACCGCAGGCGGGTGACGATCTCCGCGCCGATCTCGCCGAGCCCGATCATCCCTACGAGCTTGCCGGAGAGCTCGTGCGTGAGGAACGTCGTGGATTGCTCCTGGTGGAACCTGCCGTCGCGGACGAAGCGATCGGCTTCGACGAGACGCCAGGCGAGCCCGATCACGAGTGCGCACGTGAGATCGCAGGTCGTCTTGGTGATCACGTGCGGCACTATGGTGACCGGCAAGCCGCGGCGGGTCGCCGCCTCCACGTCCACCACGTTGGGGAACAACGCCATCGTGGTGATCCCTTTGAGACGTGGAGCGGCCTGCATCACCTCCTCGTCGATCGTCGTGTCGCCGAGCATCCAGATGTAGTCGCACTCGCGGACCCCGGCGAGCAGGGCCTCCCTGCCGATCATCCGCTCGGAGTCGTGGATCTCGACGTCGGCGATCTCCTCGAGGGCGCGCCGACCGACGTCCATGACCGGCTGGACGACGAAGACTTTGGGCTTCCTCGAAGGGCTGACGGAGGACTCGACCTCCGTCATACCGGACGCCGCTCGAACAGGCTCGCGGCCGTCCCGCGGAGCAGCGCGTGCCGCTCGTCCTCGGAGAGCTCGGCCATCGTCTCGAGACGGCCGACGGGGTCGTCGAAGGTCATCGGGGCGGGCCAGTCGGTCCCGAACACGACCCGGTCCGCCCCCACCACGTCGATCAGGAACCGAAGGTTGCGGGGCGTATAGACCACCGTGTCGTAGTAGAAGCGCCGGACGTAGGCGCTGGGCCGGTCCTCGGACTTCCCCCGCTGCCCGGGCCAGACGTCCCAGCCCTTGTCGAGCCGGTCCAGCGCGTAGGGGACGTAGCCTCCGCCGTGGCACAGGCAGATCGTGAGCCCCGGGTAGCGATCGAGCACACCGCCGTAGACGAACGCCGCGAAGGTGATGGTCCGGTCGACGAGATTGCCGATCGAGTTCAGCAGGAAGTACTTCCGCGTCCGGTACGTGACGGTGGTGTGCTGGAACTGGTGGATCAGCAGGAAGACGCTCAGGCCCTGTGCCGCCTCCCACACGGGCTCGAACTGGTCGTGGTCGTACGTGAGCCCGTTCACGTGGTCGTCGATCATGAAGCCGGTCAGCCCGAGCTCGCCCATGCCGCGCGCCATCTCGGCGACCGCGCGCGACGGATCCTGCATCGGCAACGTGCCGAGCCCCATGAACCGGTCGGGGTGATCGCGGACCATCCCGGCGATCTCCTCGTTCGCCTCGCGCGCGATCGTCTCCGTGACCTCGGGGGCCTGGTGGTACTGGTAGAAGACGTCGGTCGGCGAGACGAGCTGCACGTCGATCCGGAGCTCGTCCATCGTGTCGATCCGCTTCGGGACGTCCCAGCGGTTCTTCACGTTGTCCAGCTCGCCGTCGGCGGTGGTCATCCCGTGCCAGTCGCCGCCGCCCTCGAGCACGGCGCGCTGGAACCGCTGGAGGGTGCAGTGGCAGTGCACGTCGATGATCGGCGTCTCGTTCGCGTCGGTCACGTCGCGCTCGTCAGTGTCCGTGCATCCGGTGGGTGAGGCGGGCCGTCCACTCGTACTTCGTGGCGTCGGCGAGCGCCCGCATCGCCTCCCGGTACCCGTCGCCCTCGACCAGGACCTTCGCCGCGGCCTCGTCCGAGATCCGGAGGTCGAGGATCCAGTCGTAGTCCGTGCGGAGCGTCCCGACGTTCGTCCCGATCGTGACCTGCTCGACGCCTGTCTCGTCCCCGAGCCGCTTCACCTCCGCGAGCGCGCGCTCTTTCGCGGTGTCGTCCAACTCGTCCTTCCACAGGAACATCGCCGTGTGCCGGACCTTCCCGGCCTCGATCAACGGCGCGCCCTCGTACCACCAGTCGATCCGGGCGGTGAGCTCCCCCTGGCAGACGGACGCGTTGTAGACAGCGATCTCGTGATGGACGTCGTCCTTGTTATATGCCTCCAGCCCGGACTCGTCCTCGAAGTCGAGGTGCAGCGCCACGTCGTAGTCGCACGGCGGGCCCTCGACGGCCGCCCGCCACCGCGGCGTGCGATCCCAGGGCTTCGTCTCCTTCAGATGAAGCGAGCCGCCGAAGAGATCCTGCCCGAAGTCGATCGCCACCGGCCCGGCGGCCGTGAACCGCATGTAGGCGGACCCCTTCTGCATCCACCTCATCTCCTCGGGCCCATTCCCTTCCTTCAGCATGAAGAAAGCGGTGTGTCTCAGCATGTGGTCCTCCTTCG
>CBHFMJ010000034.1:0-12450 GCA_965994715.1 uncultured bacterium
GTTCGGCGTCGACCTCGCGAGCGAGGAGCTCGCTCGCGAGGTCCTTGTCGATCACGGCCTCGACACCGATCAGGGTCCGTTCGGCCTCCTTCGAGAACATCGTGGGGACGCCTCCACCCCCGGCGCAGATCACCACGGCGTTCTTCTCCAGCAACCAGCGGATCGGCCGGATCTCGAAGATCCGCTTGGGCTCCGGAGACGGCACGACCCGGCGCCACTTCTCACCGTCCTGCTTGAAGGCCCAGCCCTTCTGGTCGGCGAGCTCGTCGGTCTCGGCCTTCTCGTAGACCGGCCCGACGAACTTCGTGGGATCGCCGAACGCCGGATCGTCGGGATCGACCTCGACCATCGTCAGGATCGTCGCGAACGGGACCTCGGCCGGTAGCAGGTTGCCGAGCTCCTGCTCGAGCATGTAGCCGATCATCCCCTCGGTCTGCGCGCCGAGCACGTCGAGCGGGTAGGCCTCGACTTCCTCGTACGATGACGCCTGGAGCGCGAGGAGTCCCACCTGAGGACCGTTGCCGTGGGACAGGACGAGCTGGTGCTCCTTCGCGACGGCGGCGAGCGGCGGGGCCGCCGTGCGGACGTTCGCCCGCTGGACGTCGGCCGTCATCGGTTCCCCCCGCTTCAGGAGGGCGTTCCCGCCCAGCGCCACCACGACCCGCAAAGCTCAGCTCCCCAACGTGGCCACCATCACGGCCTTGATCGTGTGCATCCTGTTCTCGGCCTGGTCGAAGACGATCGAGTGCTCCGACTCGAACACCTCGTCGGTCACCTCCATCCCCTCGAGTCCGTACTTCTCGAAGATCTCCTCCCCCACCTTCGTCTCGCGGTTGTGGAACGCCGGCAGACAGTGGAGGAACCGGACACGGGGGTTCCCGGTCTTCTTGATCGCCTCGCCGTTCACCTGATACGGCTTCAGGAGCTTGATCCGCTCCTCCCAGACACCCGGGTCCTCGCCCATCGAGACCCACACGTCGGTGTACAGGTAGTCCACGCCTTTCACGCCTTCGTCGACGTCTGCCGTGAGCGTGAGGCGGGCGCCGGTCTCCTCCGCGATCCCGCGGGCCGTCTTGACCAGCTCCTCCTCCGGCCAGAGGTGCTCCGGCGCGCAGAGCCGGATGTCCATCCCGAACTTGCACCCGGCGACCATCAGGGAGTTGCCCATGTTGTTCCGCGCGTCGCCCAGGTAGCAGTACGCGATCTCGCCGAGGTGCTTGTCGCTGTGCTCGGTCATCGTGAGCACGTCGGCCAGGGTCTGCGTCGGATGGAACTCGTTCGTCAGGCCGTTCCACACGGGGACGCCCGCGAACTCCGCCAGGATCTCGACCGTCTCCTGCGCGAACCCGCGGTACTCGATCCCGTCGAACGTGCGGCCCAACACGCGGGCCGTGTCTTTCATCGATTCCTTGTGCCCGATCTGGGAGCCGGTCGGTTCGAGGTAGGTGACCTGGGCTCCTTGATCGTGGGCGGCCACCTCGAACGCCGTCCTGGTCCGAGTCGACGTCTTCTCGAAGATCAGGGCGATGTTCTTGCCGGCCAGCCTCGGCTGCTCGTACCCGCCGTACTTCGCCGCCTTCAGCTCGGCGGAGAGCTTCAGCAGGAACTTCAGCTCGTCGGGTGTGAAATCGAGCTCCTTCACGTAGCTGCGGTTGCGAAGGTTGTATCCCATGTCCGTTCCCCTTCCTTACGCCACGGCCGGCACCCGGTCGATGCCTGCAGGCACACCCGCTCGGGAGCGGCGGCGGATGAAGACCTTGATCAGCTCCTCGACCACCACCAGGCTCGATGCCAGCCCGAGGCAGATCCACCACTGCTCGAGGCTCAGGTCGACCATCGAGAAGATGCGTTGCAGGAATCCGATCTTCGTCACGAGGATGATCGCCGCCAGGGACACGGCGTACCGGCGGAGCTGCGTGGCTCCCGGCACCAGCCTCCGATCGAAGATCGTGTGCACCTGCTCCCGGGCGAGGAAGCCTGCTGCGAGGTGGAACAGCGACAAGGTGGTGAGGAGCATCGTGGAGGCCACCGTCGCGTCGTAGTTGGACTCGCCGATCTGGTACGCGATCAACGTGCCCACCGTCATCACGAACCCTTGCGCGCACAGTCGCACCCAGTTCGGCGTCGAGAGGACGGGCGCCCCCACAGGGCGCGGAGCACGTTCCATCAGGCCCGGCGTGGGATCGTCGAAGCCGAGCGCGATCGCGATCGGGATGTCGATCACCATGTTGAGCCAAAGGATCTGGAGCGGATCCAGCGGGATGCCACCCGCGATGGCGAAGATGCCCGCCCCGATGAAGATCGCGATGTAGGCGACGAGCGTGGACATCTGGAACCGCAGGTACTTCAACAGGTTGTCGTAGAGGCCCCGCCCGTACTCGACGGCACCCACGATCGTGGCGAAGTTGTCGTCGGTGAGGATCATCACCGCGGCTTCCTTCGAGACCTCGGTGCCTGTGATCCCCATCGCGACGCCGATGTTGGCCGACTTGAGCGCGGGGGCGTCGTTCACGCCGTCCCCGGTCATCGCGACGATGTTCTCCATCCGCTGGAGCATCCGGACGAGCCGGACCTTGTCCTCGGGGGCGACCCGGGCGATCACCCCGATGTCGGGCAGCTCCCGGAGGAGCTCGTCGTCGCTCATCGCCGCGAACTCGGCGCCGGTGATCGCGCGCCCCTCGATCCCGAGCTCACGGCCGATCGCCCCGGCCGTCGTGGCGTGGTCGCCCGTGATCATGCGTACACGGATCCCTGCGCTCTTGCACCGCGCGATCGCATCCCTCGCTTCCGGCCTGGGCGGGTCGACGATCCCCACCATCGCGAGGAGCGTGAGATCTTCCACGAGGCTCAGCAGGTCGCCGGCCCGATCGAACGTGGCGGGGTCGAAGTCACGTTGCGCGACGACCATCACGCGCTCGCCGCCCTCCGCCATGCGGTCGTTCGCCTCGAGGGCGAGGTGCCGGTTGTCGTCGGTGATCGGGACGAGCGTCCCGTCGGGGCTCCGGTACGATCCACCGCGCGAGATCAGGACGTCGGGCGCGCCCTTCACGTAGCAGCGGACGACGTGCCCCCGGCCCGGTTCGGTCATCTCGTGGAACGTCGCCATGAACTTGTACTCGGAGTCGAACGGGACCTCCGCGATCCGCGGGTACGTGGCGCGGGTCTCGTCCACGTCCAGCCCGCCCTTGGCGCCGAGCACGATCAGGGCGCCTTCGGTGGGGTCGCCGATCAGCCCGTCGCCCTCCAGGACGGCGTCGGCGCACAGGATCATCGGGAGCAGATAGGGGTCGAGGTCGATCCGTGATCCCCCGACGTGCTGGATCTCACCCTGGGTGGAATAGCCCTCGCCGGTGACCGTGAACCGGTTCTGCCCCGGGATCGCCATCTCGCGGGCGGTCATCTTGTTGAGCGTGAGGGTCCCGGTCTTGTCCGAACAGATCGCGGACGTGGACCCCAGCGTCTCGACGGCCGGGAGCCGCTTCACGATCGCGTTCCGGCGCGCGATCTCCTGCGTCCCGAGCGACAGGAGGGCCGTGACCACCGCGGGCAAGCCCGTCGGGATCGCGGCGACCGCGAGCGTCACGCCGGTGACGAACAGCGTGTCGAACGACTCGTCGCGCAGCAGCCCGAGCCCGATCACGAGCGCGAGCGCGATACCGGCGATGATCGCGATGATCTTGGACAGGCTGTCGAGCTGCTTCTGGAGCGGGGTCTTCTCGGACTCGGTGTTCGCGAGCATGTCGGCGATGTGGCCGATCTCGGTCCCCATGCCGGTCTCGGTGACCACGAACTCCCCTCGACCGCGCGTGACGGACGTGTTCATGAACGCCATACAGATCCGATCCCCGAGCGGGACGTTCTCCCCGGTGACCGGCGCGATCTCCTTCCCGACGGGGAGGCTCTCGCCCGTGAGCGCGGCCTCCTCGATCTCGAGCGTCGCTGCGACGGAGATCCTCCCGTCGGCGGGGATACGGTTGCCGGCCTCCACCAGCACGACGTCGCCGGGGACCAGCTCCTCGGCGTCGATCTCGATCGCCTGGCCATCACGGCGAACACGCGCGATCGTCTTCATCATCTTGGACAGCGCCTCGACGCTCGCCTCAGCCTTCGACTCCTGGCGCAGCCCGATCACCGCGTTGAACACCGTGAGCCCCGCCAGCAGGACCGTCGTCCCGATGTCATCCGTGACGAGCGCGTTGATCACCGCGGCCGCCAACAGGATGATCTGCATGAAGTCCTGGTACTGGCGCAGGAAAGCGCGGAACCCGGACTCCTTCTTGGCCCCCGCGAGCCGGTTGGGGCCGCTGGTTTCGAGCCGCGAACGAGCTTCGTCGGCGCTCAGACCTCGCTCGGGATCGACAGCCAACTCGCGCGCAACATCGGCCGTATCGAGCGAGTACCAGTTCCCCCGGACACCTATCGCGGTGCTCGCGGCAGCCGCCATCCAACCACCCTCCCTCTCGGAGAGCCAACGCTTCCGGACAACTCTTGCGACGATGCTAAGTGCGCCGCGAGGGCGCAAGCATCACTCCTTTCGGATGAATCGGCAAGCGAGAGTCGCGAAGCCAGAGGCACGACCGCTGAGGAGGTCCCGACCGGCTCCACGCGGGTCCGACTGGGATCGCTGCGACCTACGGATCGGGCTCGCGATCGAGCAGCTCGGAGTGCTGCGGCCGTCTCCGGACCGATCCGCCCGACCCACGTTGCCGCTGCTTCGAGGCCGGATCAGAGGCCGGCGAGGATCTTGGCCTTCTGCGCCTCGAACTCAGCCTCCGTCAGCACGCCAGACGCCTTCAGCTCCCCCAGCTCCTTCAGACGCTCGAGCGTGTCGTCGGGCGCCGGTGCGGCGGGCGCTTGCGCCTGGTCGTAGTACTGATCGGCGGCACCCTGTTCCCCCCAGCGCCTCGCCTGGCGACGCGACACGCGGTTGGACACGGCCGTCGCGGTTCCGGCGACCACGGCGGTCCTCGCGACTCCTCTGAGCAACCCGGGCATGTGGTCTCTCCTTCCTTCCGGTCGTTCGAGCTACGCCCCAGCCCCCTCGAGCTCGTCGAGGGCGGAGATGATCGCGTTCACGGGGATCCTGCCTGTCGCGACGAGCTGCGCGCCACTGTGCCGCAGCGCGGTCGCGAACGGCGCCGCCCACGTGTTCTCGTACACGATCAGCGCCGCCGAGCAACCGGGCTCGATCGCGTTCCCGGCCTCCTCACGGTCGTCGTCGCCGAGCAGCCCAGACGAAGCTCCTTCGAAGATCGTGAGTTGCGGATCCCCGTCGACGGCGAAGTCCTGGAGATCGAGGCCGACGATCGTGCCGTCCGTGCCCTTCTTCACGAAGGCCAGGTCGAGGACCCGTATCAGCCCGCGGTCCACGAGATCCACGAGGTGGGGGAACGCCTCGCCCGTGGGCTGCTTGTCGGCGGGCCATTCGACGACGACGTAGTCGATGGGGCCGAGCTCAACGTCCGTATCGCTCACGACTGCCTCCCTTCGGACGCACGCTGCCGGCGGCGGTGCGTCGGATCCAGCGAACCGTCAGGAACCGATCCGCATCATACCGCGGCGCTCATCGCGCCGAGATTCGGTCCACCGGTTGTGAGCTCGATCTCTGATGCTGGACAGCGATGCGCTAGGTGTCGAACCGATCCACGAGGAGCCCATGGCGCACGCCTCGATCGCTGACGGTCAGCGAGCCCATCTCGATCTTCTCCATGATCGTGCGAACGATGCAGGCTCCGGCGAGGATCACCTCCGCGCGCTTGGGCTGAAGGCCGACGATCTCGCGACGCGCGTCCGCGTCGAGCGATCGATAGAGCTCGATCTGCCGGTCGACCTCGCCTCGGTCCAGGGTCGTACCCTGGACTCGGCCGGGATCGTACGTCGCGAGCTGCAACATCACCGCGGTCATGTTCGTCACGGCACCGCCCATCCCGACGAGCGCGTCCGGCGACGGGTGCTGGTCGAGGAGCGAGAGATCCTCAGAGATCGCGCCGATCGCCTCCTGCAATGCGCCGGGCGTGACCACCTTCCGTTCGAGACCGAACCGCTCCGTATAGCGGACGGCTCCCACGTCGACGCTGAAGCGCTCGAGCACCTTGGGCCCCTCACCGAACGTGAACTGAGAGCTCCCGCCCCCGGTGTCGAAGACCACGACCGAGCCGTCGATCGGGCCAAGTCCCGTCCTGACGGCCTGGTACGCGAGCCTGGCCTCCTCATCTCCCGCGATCACTTCGATCGTGACGCCCGTACGCGCACGGACCGCGCGGACGACGTCGGCCCTGTTCCGGGCGATCCGCATCCCGGCTGTGCCGACCGCAGCGATCGCGCGCGCGCGGATGCGTCGAGCCTCGTCCACCATGTCCGCGATCGCGTCGGCGGTCCGCTCGATCGCGGCATCCGAGATCCCGCCCGTCTCCTGGAGGGTCTCGCCGAGACGTGTCATCTCGAGGCGATCGACCACGGACCGCCACGATCCATCGGGACCGCGTTCGCCCACGTGGAACTTCACCGAGTTCGTCCCCACGTCGATCACGGCGTATCGCGGTGGCACCTCATCAAGGAGCGCGGTCAACCCGCGCTGATAGCTGACGTTCAGGTAGTTGTCGAGCCCGACGCTCCGCACCGCCTCGAGAACGGCATCCGCGTCCTCGGATTCGACCGCCACGGTGCGGGTCGATCGACCGTCGGCGATCACGTCGGTGAGCTCCGCCATGCAGCCGCCGACCGTGAAGCGGGTCCGCCGCTTGTGGATCTCCGCCTCCCGCACCGCGCCGGTCGGTCGAACGAGATCATCGAGGAGCTCGTCAAGGTCGTAGGCGGACCGAGTGAGCCGCGGCTGCGGCGCCCGGAGGACCTCGAGGACGAGGGAGACGTCGTCGGCCGCGAGCGGGAACGGACGCTTCATCACCGGCTCCCATCGTTCCAAGCCCGCCTGGTCGGTCTCGCGTAGCACTTTGATGTCCATCAGGCCGTCGCGGACCTTGACGTTGCCGTCCTCCGTCGAGAGCAGGTAGAGCTCGTCGCTCTCCTTCGGGTCGCCGCTCGACGCGAGCTCCGCGAGCGCGTCGTCGGCCGCGCCGAAGCTGGAGCCAAACGTACGCCACTCCCAGCGAGGGACGATCGCGGTCATGACGCTTGATGCTACATACAGCCGAACCACTCCCAGCCCGTGCCGGATCCGCGAAGCGTCGCTGCGAGGCGTCGACAGCTTGCCCCCTTGGTCCACTCCCTGGGCCGGTGGAGCATCCGGAGCGGACGAGTCACGTGGCTGGTTGGCCTCGACGAGAACGAGGCCGCTCGGATCGCGGGCCTTCGCGAGGAGCAGCGAACCAGCCGTCAGCCGCGCCCTCGCAGGTCACCGGTCAGTGCAGCGAGACCTCAAGCCACAGGAGTCCGACACCCGCAAGGACGAGGATGGCCGCGATCCAGAGGGAGCGAGCCCAGCCGAGTCCTGCCACCCGTGCCTCCCTGACCGCGAAGGCACCCAGCGACAGGATGCCGGCCACGATCGCCGCTCGCACCCCGGTTCGGTCTTCCAGCAGACCCACCGTGGCCAGGACGAGAGGGATGAGCGGGACTGCAGCCGACACGAGGATCCCGACCTGGTCTCGCGCCGTCTCCGAGAAGGGACGGCTGCGCAAGCGACCCTCCGCCGCGATCCGAGGGACGAGGTGTGCGTAGACGTGGGCCAGCCAGAACACGAGAGCCGTTCCGACCAAGATCGCGACGGCATCCTCCGGATCGGTTCGATCCTCCTCCAAGAGCACCAGGATGGTGAGGTATGCGACGGTGCCGTAGATCGCGCCGGCCGCGAGATGCTCTTGGTGGATCCGTTCACGGTCGCCCATCTGGGCCGACCGTAGCAGCCGAGCAGGCCCGCACTCCTCGCGAGCGGGACTCGGACAAGGCCAGCAGTGGGTGCCGGCGATCTAGGGCCGGTCCCGCTTCGTTCCGTCAGATCTCAACCAGGGCGCGCTCCTTGAGCCGCGTGTATTCCTCGGCCGAGATCTCGCCTGCGTCCCGGAGCTTCGAGAGCCTCTCGATCTCCGCGGCCGGCGAGTAGCCGGTGAGGCGCCGTTGTGCCTCCTGCATCCTCTGGATGTCTTCTCGATCCTGCTCCGTCATCTTCGGCCGCGCGATCATGTAGATCACGGCACCGAGGAAAGGGAGGACGATAAGCAGGATGATCCACCCTGCCTTCGCGGCTCCAGACAGGTCACGCCGATGGAAGATGTCGGCGAAGATCTGGATGAAGATCCAGATCGCCATGAACCAGAAGAAGAACGCGACCATCGCCCACAACCACTCACCGAGATCCAAGGTGTCCCCCTCTCGTCGCGGAACCAGCCGCGGCATGGAACCATGAACCTCGTCGCCGTGCAACTCGCCGGAGCGGATGCGGACCCCGGCCGGATGCTACGTCGCTTCGGTCGTTCCGCGCTCGATCTCGTCGGCACGCCACCTCGTAGCGCTCACCGCGAAGGAGGCGACGATCAGCCGCCCCGCGAGGTACAGCCACGCCATGAACACCGCGGCCAGGCCGAGCGCCCCATAGAGGTCGTCCACACGGCCGAGCCGACCTGCGAAGTACACCTGGGTAACGATCCGAAGCAGAACGGAGCCGACGGCGAGCACGATCGCGCCCGGCAGGAAGGCCTTCCATCGCGCGCTTTCCGGGTGCGGCAGGATCGATTGCATCCAGACACTCAGCGCGACCAGACCCGTCAGCACGACGAGCTCGACGATCACATCGAGACCGAAGGGACCTCGGTGGAGGAACGGCAGCACGCTGGGGAGCAGCATCAGCCCGATCGCGACGGCCGTGTACGTCAGGGACGCGACGATCGACCTCTCCAGCGGAGAGGGCTGCACCCGCCACGCGACCGCGGACGTGAGGCGCAGGGCCTTCACCACCGATCTGCCGGCCCACAACGTGAGCACGGCCCCGAGGAGGAACAGGTAGAGCGACCCGCTCCCCGACCTGTTCGCCGCTTGCGCCACCGTGACCGCGAGGGCGGCGCCGAAGCCCGACTCGTGTGCCACCCGTTCCGGTGACCTGGAGGAGAGGTCGGCGACGAGACCGACCAACCCGACGAGCGACAACGCCGTGGGCAGCAACCAGAGGAACAGGCGATAGGCGATCCCTCCAGCGAGGAGCGCACCCGCCTGTCTTCGATCACTCTCGAACGCCGCGTAAGCGAGTCGCACGCTCGCGTGGCGGGCTCGGAGCGACTCGGCCCGGGCTTCGATCGATCGCCTCGCGTCGTCGGCTCGCCGCTTGGCGGCGTCGGCGCGTTCGCGGAACGACGGTCGCGCTCCGGTGGCCGCATCCGGCTGCTCGGGAGGATCGTTCGGGGCCGGCCGAGGAGGCTCGCCCGACATGCAGCCTCGCTACCGCGTGGGGGCTCGGCCACCACGGACGCCCCGGACGATCGCGAGCACCACGATGGCTCCCAGGATCGAGCCGATCACCCCGCTCGGGCGTATGCGCAGACCATCGCCTGCCACCAGGCTCGCGAGGAGCCCGCCGACGAACGACCCGATGAGACCTGTCACCAGGGCCAGCTGCCAATCGATCTGACGGCCCGAGCCCAACACGAGTTGCGCGACCCACCCGGCGGCGAGGCCGAGGACGATCATGGCGAGGATCAGCATCGGTTCCCGCGCTCCATTCTTGTCGAGGCCGGCATCTCCACCCACAGCCGACGTTCGAGGCTTCGGCGCGCCGATATTCTGGGCCGGGCTTCCCTCCTGTGCAACCTCGAGGAGGAAGCGGTACGCTCGCGATCCGCGCGTTCGCGCGTCTCGAGGGGGGTCATATCCGTGGCAGAACGAAGAGGCGGTCGCGGCTGGTACGACTTCGCTGGCGCGATGTTCGGCATCGTGGGCGCGTTCAACGCCATCCAAGGGCTCGCGGCGGTCCTGAAGAAGGAGTACTTCGCGGGCGGAACACTCCTGTACGACAACCTGCAGTTCTGGGGCTGGGCGTGGCTGATCGTCGGGGTGGTGCAGGTGAGCGCGGCGATCATGTTGTTCTCCGGGCGAGGACGGGTGCTCGGGATCATCCTGGCCGCGTTGTCCGCCGTGGTGTCGTTCACATCCATCGGTGCCGCTCCCGTCTGGTCGATCATCGTGATCGCCCTCGACGTCATGATCATCCACGGGCTCACGGTGCACGCGGAGCCGGGTGAAGGATCATCGTTCGTGGGCTCAGGCGCACCACGGCCGGACACCTTGCCCCCGGGGCTGCGCTGAGCCGGGGAGGAGGGACGAGAATCATGACAGGTAGCGAGGTCTCGGTGGTCGTGATCGACCCCCTCCCCTCCGCCGACGAGGACGATCGAACCGCTGCGGAGGTCGTCGCCGATCGGTCACGCAGCATCCTGGAAGGTGGCATGCTCGTTGCCGTCGGCCTCACGGCGCTCGCGGTCGAGGGGATCGTGTCGGCGATCCTGCGAGTCGGCGGCGACACGATCTCGCCCGGCGGTGAGACGGACGGGGAGGGACCGGTCGAGGGACGTGCAGCGGAACCGCCCGCCACGGACACCGCCGCGGTGTTCGTCGGCGCCGCTCTGAACGTCGCGTTCGAGGCGAGCAAGGGACTCATGCGGATCGCTGCGAACCTCGAACGATCGATCCGGCCGCTCACGGTCGTGGGCATGATCCCGCCGGTCGACCGAGCGGCTCGGCGCCTCGAGGAGATGGCCACCCGCAGGAACGAGACCTGGCACGCCGAACGGAACCAGAGCATGCGTGCCGCGGAGCTGTTCACGGACGCGGTGGTGCCGCAGCTGGTCGATGCCGTGATCGACCGGCTCGACCTGACCGACCTGGTCCTCGAACGGGTCGACCTCCGCGCCGTGATCTCGAGCATCGACATCGACGAGATCGCGGGTCGTGTTGATGTGACCGCCATCGTCGACGGGCTGGACATCGACGCGGTCGCCGCCCGCGTCGACGTCCAGAAGATCGTGGATCGCCTCGATCTGGTCGCGATCGCCGAAGGCGTTCTCGACGCGCTCGATCTCCCCGCGATCATCCGGGGGTCGACCGAGACGATGGCAGCGGAAACGGTCGATGGCGTTCGGGTCCAGAGCATGCACGCGGACCGCTTCGTTGCCCGCGTCGTCGATCGGGCGCTCCTCCGTCGCACCGGAGGGGCCAACGGGTCCCCGGACCCGTCCGACCCTGTGGAGGACGAGTCCTGATCCTGCCGACGCCGGATGCCCGGGAGGCGCAGGGACATCCCGCCGGCTCCGTTTCTCGGCTGCTGGCTGCGATCATCGATCTCGCCATCACCGTCGGAGCGATGCTGCTCTTGTATCTGGGCATCGGAGCGGTCGCGTTCGTCTTCCGGCCTCGCGCGTTCCGATGGCCGGACCCCGGCGCGATCACCCTCGGCGGAGCCTGGTGGGTCCTCCTGGTCTTGTACCTCACGTTCTCCTGGACCGCCAGCGGCCGAACGATCGGCGCCCAGGTGATGGGTCTCCGGGTGACCGATCGGAGCGGCGAGAGGCTGCACGGCCCCCGAGCGTTCCTGCGAGCGGTCATCTGCGCCGCGTTCCCTGTCGGGTTGGTGTGGTGTGCCATCGACCGCCGCAGGCGGGCCCTCCACGACCTCCTGGTCGGCTCACAGGTCACCTACGACTGGATCCCGGCCAGCGTGGGGGGCCCCCCCCAACCCGGGGGGACCCCCCCGCGTGGTGCGGGGGGGTGAGGGGGGGTGCCGCCGCCCCCCAACTCTATCCGACCCTAGCGGTTTAGAACAACCGCAGGATGGCCTGCTGCGCCTGGTTGGCCAGAGACAGCGAGATGGTGCCGAGCTGCTGACGAGTCTGCAGCGTCAGGATGTTCGCACCCTCTTCGTTCTGGTCGGCCAGCGTCAGCTTGCCAGCGCCTTCCTTCAACACGTCGGAGAACGACGCGGTGAAGTCGAGGCGGGTCAACAGCGTGTTGCTGTTGGTGCTGAGCGCCGAAGACGCGGACCGCAACTTCAGCTTCGCGGCGTCCAACTGGCGGATCGCATTGTCGATATCCGAGCGATCGTTCCAGAAGTTCTGGGCGAAGTCGAGCTGGAGGCCCTGGCCGTCCGTCTGGACGTTCTGGCTGACCACCGTCACCGTGCTGGTGTTGGTCTCGTTCAACTGCACAGTCAGGTTGTTGGCGTCGTTGCCGTCAACCAGCTGCTCAGTCTCCAGAGTGGCGGACTGGCCGGTGTTGGTGCCACGCACGTCGAACGACGCGCTACGCTGGGCCGAGAACTCGCCACGGACCTTGTACGCGACCGACGCATCGACCGAGTCACCGGCGGTCAGGCCCGCCGACGTCAAGGTGAAGCTGATGGTCGCGCCGTCGTTGTCGCCGCCGGCGATCGAGAAGCCGAGGCTAGTGGTGGTCAGGAAGTTGACCGTCGCCGACGCGGTGCCGCCCAGACCATCCGACAGAACGACCGAC
>CBHFMJ010000035.1:0-12333 GCA_965994715.1 uncultured bacterium
GCTTGGCTCACGGCCTCCGTTCCGGCCACGGCGTGGCAGTTGATGCAGGACCCACGACCACCCGAGAGCGGCTCGAGGAACAGGTCCATCCCTTGCCGGGCGAGTGGATCGCTCGGCGTGGCCGCGGTGCGCTTCTGGTTCTCGACCCATGCGTCCCAGTCCTCGGCCGAGAGTGCGACCACCCGCACGAGCATCCGTCCGTGCTGGAGACCGCAGAACTCGGCGCACTGGCCCGTGTACACACCGGGGTCGTCAGCTTGCATCAAGATGTGATTCGTTCTGCCGGGTACCACGTCCTGCTTGCCCGCCAGCTCCGGGATCCAGAAGGAGTGGATCACCACGTAGTCCGAGGCGGCGGGATCGTTCCCCTGGATCTCTCCGCCGGCGGCTTCGAGCGAGAGGTAGACGACACGGTCCTCGGGGATCACCAGCACGTCGGCCGTCCGGATCGGAAGGTTGTCCCCGGAGTTCGTCTGCATGTCGTCGTCCGTGTACGTGAAGCCCCACCACCACTGGAAGCCCTCGACGGTGACGTGGAGCGCGTCGTCCGGCGGCTTCTTGGCGAGGTCCCAGATCGTCGCGACGGTGGGCACCATCACGCCGGCGAGGATCAGCGCCGGAGCGATCGTCCAGCCGATCTCGAGGCGCGTGTTGCCGTGGATCTGCGCCGGCATGCGCTCGCGGCCCTTGCGGTGCCGGTACCTGATCGCGATCCACACGATGCCGCCCTCGACGACGATGAAGACGAAGACCGCGACCCAGAAGACGGGGATGAAGAGGTCCTTCAGCTGCTGGGCGTACGGCCCCTGCGGCTGAAGGGTGTCCTGGGTGGCGTCGGGTGCACAGCCACTCAACAGCAGGAGGAGGCCGATCCCGGCCGTCGCCCAGAGCAACCTCTTCCGCACGGTTCCTTCGGTCTCCCGGAGCTCTTCTGAGGACGGGCTCGGCGAGCCCGCGCGCACTGTATCACCGGGGTCTCGGGGCACTTGACGCGTCATCCGTTCTTGTACGAGTGCAATCCGACGATCCACAGGTTCACGGCGTAGTAGGTGATCAAGAGCGAGACGAAGCCGACGACGGCGATCACGGCGGCGCGGCGTCCCTTCCACCCCGCCGTGGATCGCGCGTGCAGGTACCCCGCGAAGATCGTCCACGTGACGAACGACCACGTCTCCTTCGGGTCCCATCCCCAGTAGCGTCCCCAGGCGTCCTGTGCCCAGATCGCACCGGCGATGACCGCGAACGTCCAGATCGGGAACGCGAACGCGATCACGCGGTAGGCCACTCGGTCGAGTGCCGCTGCGGCCGGGAGGACACCCCCGCGCGCGGGTTCCGGGGCCGGCGTGCCGGATCCCTCGGGATCCGGGAGGAGGTCGTGTGGAGCGTCGACCTCGATCGCGCCACCCATGATCGGCGGCGGCGTGCGATCGCGGAGGACCGAGGGTGCCCGGCGCTCCGAGCGATCCTTGATGAGGAACAGGATCGTCGCGATCCCGCCGATCGCGAACAGCGACGAACCCGTGATCGCCGCGACGACGTGGATCTTGATCCAGTACGAGTTGAGCGCCGGCTGCAACGGGCTCGGCTCCACCGGGAAGAAGATCGCCGCGATCGCCAACGTGAGGACCGAGAACATCAGCGAGAAGCCGGTGAGGGTCTTGATCTTCGCGACGCCCTCGACGAAGACAAGCGTGCCGACTACCACGAGGAACGCGAGTACCGTCGAGTACTCGAACATGTTCCCCCAGGGCACGCGCTGCGCCGCCACCCCCCGCGCCACGATCGACACGAGGTTCGCCGCGGCGCCCGCGATCGCGACCACCCGAGCCACCTTCCAGAGCAGGTCGCGCCGGGCCGCGAGGTAGGCGAACGACAAGACCATCGCGCCGAGGTACAGCCACAGGGTCAGGTCGAACGCCGTGCTCGAGAGCCTCGCCGCGTTCACGACGTTCCCACCCGCTCCTCCGGACCCGGTCGTTCGGAGGTTCGCTGCGGGGCAGACGGACGACCGCCGACGGCCCGCACGATCGCATCGAACTCGTCCTCGAAGGAGTCCTTCCGTTGCAGCGCGAAGCCTCCGATCTTCACGAGGGCGCCGCCGGGGGCGGCCTCCGCTCGGACCCAGACCTTCCGTCGGGAGACGTACAGGGCGGGGATGAGTCCCACGAGGACGAGGATAGCGGCGGCGAGGACCATCGGGATGCCGACGTCCTTGCTGATCAGGAGGACCGAGTACTGCCGGAGCTCTGGGAAGGACAGCGTGAGCTGACCCACGCCAGGCACCTCGGTCCCGCCGCTGCCGGCGGCGTGAAGGTCGCCGCGCGCGACCCGCCGGAGTCCGGTCGTCTCGATCGACGATCGCGCGGGATCGGCGATCCGGCCCACGTACACCGAGTATCGGATGAAGGGGTCGAACCGGACGAGCATCGGCGTGGGCCGGCCGGTGAGCTGGAGGTTCGCGAACGCGCGGTAGTCCGACCAGAGCTCGAGGCCGATCATCACGTCCGGCTCCGATGCGGTGAGCTTGATCGCGCCGCGCCACGGCATCGCGGTCGCGGGCACGCCGTCCGGCGCCTCGTCGCGCGTCATCTCGATCGGCGAGGACCACATCGACTCACCATCGAGCGCGGCCGTCACCACCGGCGCCCAGCCGAACCCTTCCTGGAAGATCCGGAGGCCCTCCTGGGACGTCGGATGGTTCACACGGATCTCCTCCACCCCCAGCGGCGATCCGTTCCGGTCACGGAACCGGAGGCGAGAGACGAAGTCGATCGGCAGTCCGTTCCGTCGGTAGCTGTCGTCGAAGTCCAGCAGCTCGATCCCGAGTCCGGTGTGCGCTCCCCCGAAGTAGCGCCCCGTCCGGATCTCGCCGTCGTAGTTCGCGCGCGCGTCGATCCATGTTTCGCCCTCGGTCACGACGGCGCGGCCGGTGAAGCCGGTCCCTTTGCCCACGATCACCCCGACCATGAGGAGGAAGAACGCCCAGTGGAACAGGAGGCTCCCGACCTCGCGGAGCACGCCCTTCTCCGCGGCGACGCCGTCGTCCTGCCGGGCGACGCGGAAGCGCTTCCGTCGGAGGTGGCGGGCCGCGTCCGCCGCGACGACGTCCGGGCCCTGGTCGACGCGGAGTTCAGCGTGATGCCGGAACGCGTCCAGCTCCCGGGCCTGGACCGGTCGCTGCCGGAGTGCGCGCACCATCGCTCGCGTCCTCGGGAACAGGCATGCTGCGAGCGAGACGAACAGCAGCGTCGTGATGAGCGCGAACCACCAGGACCCGTAGACGTCGAAGAAGCCCGCGCGGAAGAGGAACGTCCCCCAGACGCCGTGGTCGTCGAGATAGCGCCCGACCCGCTCCGGCGAGTTCGGGATCTGGGGCAGGAGCGACCCGATCACGGAGCCGGCAGCGAGGATCAACAGGAGGATCAACGCCGTCCGCATCGAGCGCAACGTGCGCCACACGAGCTTCACGGATCGGCGGACGGTGGCGTCGGACGTCGTCGTCATGGCGTCCGGATGCTAGTCCGCACCTACAGCCCGGGAGCGAACCGCGCGAGTGGTCCGAAGACCTGGCGGAACAGTCCCGTCATCAGCAAGACGCCCACCGCGACCAGGAGGGCCCCCGAGACCCCGGCGATCACCCGGTAGTGGCGCTTAACCCACCCGAGGCTCCGGACGAGACGGTCCGCCCCGAGCCCCACGAGCAGGAAGGGAAGCCCGAGACCGAGCGAGTACACGACGAGGAGAGCCGCTCCTTTCACCGTGCCGCCGCTGGCTGCGACCACGAGGATGCCCGCGAGCACCGGCCCGATGCAGGGGGTCCAGCCCGCCGCGAAGGCGATCCCGAGCGGGAACGCCCCGACCCGGCCCGGTCGCACCCGTTCGAGGAGCGGCCGGCGCTCCGTGTAAAGGCCTGGGGACCCCCGGCGGAACGCGTACCCCAGCATCAGCAGACCGAGCGCGAGCACTACCAGCCCCGCGACGCGCTGGAACCAGGGATCGCGGAAGAACGGGACGAACGTCCCGGCGAACGCGCCGAGAAGGGTGAACACGATCGTGAACCCGAGGATGAACAGCAGGATCGGCACGAGCGGGCGTCGGTCCTCGCCCTCGGTCGCACGGCTCCCGGTGACGAAGGAGACGTAGCCCGGCACGAGGGGCAGGACGCACGGGCTGGCGAACGACACGACCCCGGCCGCGAAGGCGAGGGCCGGCGCCCACCACGACGAGAGCCCCGTGTCGACCATTCCCCCCACCATCGTGCTCAGTCTCCCATCGCTCGTGCTTGCGGACGGGTTGTCTGTGCCGTGGTCGCGACATAGTGTGGAGGCGCTCGTGAAAACCTTCACGAGTGGGAGGCCGGGGGTCGAGCTGCGACGCGAGGCCCTCCAAGGCCCGGTTGTATGATTCGCCCGCCCATGGAGCAAGCGAGCGCATGAGCCAGGTCGAGACCGTAGCCAGATCGCCGATCCAGACCGTCAAGCGCCAGGTCGAGTCGTTCCTGCGGGACTTCGAGTGGTCGTGGACCAACGCGGTGCTGTTCTCGATGGCGCTCCTGTTCTTCCTGTTGATCACCACCTCGGTGATGCCGTCGTGGTGGATGTACTACGCGGAGCAGGTACTCGGGTGGCAGGGCCCCACGGACCTCGAGGCGTTCCTGCTGGACCCGTTCGACACGAGCTTCCCCTTCTTCTCGGCCGAGGGGTTCCTGTGGTTGTCCTACGAGGGCCACCTCATGCTTCGGGACGCGATCGCGATGGGCCTCACGACCGGCCCGATCATCACGGTGCTCGTCGTCGCCGCCATCCTGCAGAACTGGCGACGCAAGCTGCGCGGGCAGTCCGGCGACGTCCGACCCACCGGTGGGTACCGGTAGGAGCTGCTGAGCGATGCCCTTCACCAAGACCGAGGTCGACATCCACGAGGACTACACGCTCGAGGCGGTCGATCCGGCGTGGCTCAGCGAGGGCGTGAAGTCTCCGAAGCACCTGATGTTGGACCCCGACAACTGCATCCTGTGCCGGGCGTGCGAGGACGTCTGCCCCTGGAACTGCATCTTCATGCTCGCCCCGGAGATCGTCGACGGCGCGCAGACGTCGGCCGCCGAGGCCGAGGTGATCAACTCGACGGCGATCTTCGTCGTCGACGACAACGCGTGCACGCGGTGCTCGGTGTGCGTCGACAGGTGCCCGACGGACACGCTGTACTATGCGCGGCTGCCGGAGGGCTCCGGCGGTCGGAGGACGATGGCCGAGGTCCCGACGTCCCAGGCGGCGGAGGAATGAGCGGGCCGACCGCGAGAGGGGGAACGCGTTGAAGCTGAAGCCCCCGTCGCCGAGCGAGCTCGGCGACCGTCTGCGGGACTCGGAGGTCTGGAAGTCGATCTTCCGGCCGGGCTCGATCTTCCGGAAGGGCTACAAGGACACCTCGCGCGACCGCGCCCTCGCGACGATGAACAACGTGCTGTACCACCTCCACCCGGTGAAGGTGAAGCGGCACGGATTGAAGCTGACCTACACGTTCTGCCTGGGGGGCCTCTCCTTCTTCCTGTTCATCCTGCTGACGGTCACGGGCATCTTCCTGATGTTCTTCTACCGGCAGCAGGCAGACATCGGCGGCGCGCAGGCCTACACGGACATGCAGGGCATCCGCACGACCGTGTTCTTCGGCGACTTCGTCAGGAACCTCCATCGATGGGGCGCGCACCTGATGGTGTTCAGCGTGGCCTTGCACATGGCGCGGGTGTTCTACACCGGCGCGTACAAGCCCCCGCGCGAGTTCAACTGGGTCGTTGGCGTCATCCTGCTCTTCCTGACGCTCGGCCTGTCGTTCACGGGCTACCTGCTGCCCTGGGACCAGCTCGCGATCTGGGCCGTGACCGTCGGGACCTCGCTCGCCGGCTACTCGCCGTTCATCGCGAAGCAGATGAACTTCCTCCTGCTCGGCGGCGTGGTCGTCGGGCCGGAGACGCTCCTGCGCTGGTACGTGCTGCACGTGCTGGCGCTGCCGTTCGTGTTGGTGCTGTTCCTCGCGGTTCACTTCTGGCGGATCCGTAAGGACGGCGGGATCTCGGGACCGCTCTGATGGCGACGATCGGAGGTCGGTGATGGCGCGCGAAGACACCCCGCTCGACCAGGAGGTCTTCGACCGCGTCCTGAAGGAGCAGCTGGACGCCGGGACGGACAAGCGCGTCGCGGAAGGTCGCGCCCGCTCGGCGGCGGTCCGCGCCTACAAGAGCGCCCATCCCGAGGAGGAGGCGGCGCCCGCCGCTGCGCCCGCCGCCGGAGGGAACGGGGAGGCCCAGGCGCCGGCGGCCGCGGCAGCGACGCCGGCGGCCGCGCCGGCGCAGGCGGCGATGGTGGCGGCCGCCCCCGCGAGCGCGCCCACGCGCACCGCGCCGCTCCCCACGGGGAACATCCCCACGCCGAAGAAGGGCGCCCCGGACAAGCACCGGTTGCTCGCGCTGGTGCCGCCGGAAGGTATCCAGCGGGTCGAGCGGGAGCAGGGCGACCGCGTGAACGTCTGGCCCCACCTGCTGATCGAAGAGTTCGTGGCGATGTTCGTCCTGTCGGTGGGCCTCGTGGTGTTCTCCACGTTCCTGAACGCGCCGTTGCGCGAGCTCGCCAACGCCAACCTCACCCCGAACCCGTCCAAGGCTCCGTGGTACTTCCTCGGACTGCAGGAGCTGCTGCGCTACTTCCATCCGATGGTCGCCGGGATCTCGATCCCCACGTTCATCCTCGTGGGTCTCGCCGCGGTCCCGTTCGTCGACCGGAACCCGAGCACCCGCCCCGGCGACAGGAAGGTCGCCCTCACGCTGTTCACGATGATGTTCATGTTCGGCGCGGTGCTCACGATCATCGGCTCGTTCTTCCGAGGGCCCGGGTACAACTGGGTGTGGCCGTGGGCGCAGGGGGTGTTCTTCGACCTGTGAGGACGCTCGCCGCCTCCGCAGGTCTCATCGCCGCTATCGCCGCGCTGCTCGGCATCCTGATCTTCGCGATCGCGTTCTTCGTCGTCTCGCTGCGCTCCTACCAACGGCAGCAGGAAGCCCTCGCCGCGTCGCAGGCGCGTGCAGCGGGCTTGCCTCCGCCGGCGTCGCGTGCCCCCGCGGTCTCCCGCCGGGACTTCTTCCGTAGGTCGTTGATCGCGTCGCTCCTCGTGTTCGGCGCGCAGTTCGGCGGCGCCTCGATCGCGTTCCTCTGGCCGAGCCTGAAGGGCGGGTTCGGCGCGCTGATCGACGCTGGCGACCTCGGGGAGATCAAGTCGGCCGTGAGCTCCGGAGAGCCGTTCTACGTCGGCACCGGTCGCTTCTACATCGTGCCGTACAACGGCACCCCGAAGGGCGGTGTGGACTACGCGTCCGAGGGCGTCTCGGGCGAGGGCATCATGCCGCTATACCAACGATGCGTGCATCTCGGGTGCCGCGTCCCGTTCTGCGGCCAGTCGAAGTGGTTCGAGTGCCCGTGCCACGGCTCGAAGTACAACCAGGCGGGCGAGTACCAGCTCGGCCCGGCGCCCCGCGGCATGGACCGCTTCCACATGGAGGTCGTGGGCGGCCGGGTCATGGTCGACACGTCCGAGGTCGTCCTCGGGCCGGCCCGCGGGACCGACACGATCGACCAGCCGCCGCAAGGCGCCTTCTGCGTGGCACCGGGATAGGGGCGGACGAGAGCGATGCTCGCACTGTCGACGACGGCCGGGATCGCCCTCGCGATCGCGGGCGGTCTGATCGCGGCCGCCGCGGTGGCGGGCCTCGCGCTCCGCCAGCGGACGCGCGAGACCGGCCCCGATATCCCGGAGGCGCTCCGTCCCGGACCCTCCGACGCCGCGCTCGAGACGCCGCTCCTGCAGAAGCTCCAGGGCTGGAGCGTCGTGATGCTCGCGTTCTTCGTCGTGTGGATCCCGGCGACGTGGATCTTCGAACCGTCCACCAACCTGAACCAGGAGCACGAGCTGAAGGAGATGGCCATCGATCGCGGCGGGCGTTCGGTCCTGCCGTTCTCGGAGGAGAACCAGCTCGGGGTCGGGTGCGTCCGTTGCCACGGGCCGGAGCTGACGGGGGGCATCATCCCGCTCGGCGCCCAGTTCGCGTTCCCGCCGAACCTGACGAACATCTGCGGGGGCCCGAACGCCGGCCACGCCGCGATCTATTCGACAGCGGACATCTATCAGGTAATCGCGGAAGGCCGCGTGGAACGCGGGATGCCGTCGTGGAGCATCCGGTTCGAGGGCGCGCTCGACGACCAGCAGATCAACGACATCGTGCTCTACCTGGTGGAGCTCTCGTCGGAGAACGTGCCGCCCGAGGACAACGTGTGCCTGAACGAAGACGCCTCTGCGGCGGCTCTCGCGACCCCCGGCCCCAACCCCAGGGATCCGTGATGGAGAGCTGCCTCGGCTTCAACATCGACTGCGGCGTCCTCGTGAAGGGCACGGGGGTGACGCTGATGGCGTTCATCCTGTTCGTCGGGAGCGTGTACCTCCTGCTGACCGCGGTCCTCGGCCGCTGGATGGGCTACCTGGTCCTGATGGTCGCCTTCTCAGGATGGATGATCGTGCTCTCCGCGCTCTGGGCGTTCGGCTTCTACTCCCAGGGCGAAGACACGCCGGTGAACCTCGGGCCGCGGGGAGCGGAGCCCGCCTGGATCCCGCTCCTGGCCTCGACGGCCGAGACCAGCGACCGCTACGAAGAGTTCCGTTCCTACCCCGAGGAACCGTGGGAGCAGCCAGCGCCGGGCGAGCAGTCGGCCGAGGTGCAGTCCGTGACCGGGATCGTCAGCGACTTCCTCGCGGAGCACGCGAACGAGGAGCTCGAGATCCCCGAGGTGGACCCGACCGCCGTGACCGGCGTCGACTTCGCGGTGGACTCGATCCATTTCGCGGACGCCGGCGACACGCAGCTCGCCGTTGCCCGAGCGCACTTCCTGGAAGGCGGGCCGCTCTGGACCGTGTCGCTGTACCACGACGAGGGGAGCGTCCCTCGGTACTCCTACATGTTCCTGGCGGGGTCCGTGATCCTGTTCGCGATCCACTTGCCGCTGCTGGACATCGCCGAGCGCAAGCGCAAGGACTTCCTCACCGGTGGAGCGGCGCCGCCCTGGTACGGACCGGCGTGATGGGATCCGGCGGACGACGGGAGGAGGTGGGAGCGTGATCGGTGCCGAGGTACCCCTGCTGGATCAGGGGAGCATCCAGTTCATCCTCCTCGGAGTGATGATCCTGGCCGTCTTCGTCGTCCTCTGGATCACGATCGCGAAGTAGCCGGGTCGGATCGCCGGCGGCTCTGAGCGAGGAGCATCCGCACGGCCACGAACACCACGATGGCGAGCGCCGCAGGGATGAGGTAGAGGAGGGCCTCCGGACCATCGGTCGCGGACCCCGGCAACGTCCATCCCCAGGATGTGTCGCACCCGAGGGTCGGGTCCTCGGAGCTCCCAGCACACACCACGGGCATGAACAGGGCGAACGCGACGACCGCCAGCATCAGGGGGATAAAGGTTCTCCGCATCATGGCTCCGCCTCTTCGCTACCTCGTGGGCGCGAATGCCACCGCCCCGCCCCGCCGCCGGACGTCGGCCAGCACCGCCTTCCGCTGCTCGTAGTAGGCGAGGATCTGGAGCTCCACTGCGAGGTCCACGGATCGGACCGAGACGCCGGGCGGTGCCACGAGCGGGGCCGGCGCGAAGTTAAGGATCGAGCGGATACCCGCGGCGACCATCCTGTCCGCGACGTCTTGGACCGCCGTCGCAGGCGTGGCGATCACGCCGATCGCGATCGCGAGCTCCTTCACCAGCTCGGGGAGCGTGTCGACGTGCACGACCTCGAGCTCCCCCACGCGCTCGCCGACCTTCGCCGGATCGACGTCGACGAGCGCCGCCACGCGGAACCCGCGATCGCCGAACCCCTTGTAGTTGGCGAGGGCGTGCCCGAGGTTCCCGATCCCCGCGATCGCGATGCCCCAGTCCTGTGTGAGCCCCAACTCCCGGCGGATCTGGTGGATCAGGTAGGCGATGTCGTAGCCCACACCTCTCGTGCCATAGGAACCGAGGTGCGACAGATCCTTCCGAACCTTCGCGGAGGTGACACCCGCGGCCATCGCGAGCTCCTCGGAGGAGGCGATCGCGGTCCCGTCCGCTGCCATCCCGGCGAGCGCCTGCAGGTACCGCGGCAGCCGACCGACCGTCGCCTCCGGGATCGACCGATCCCTCACGCGCGGCCCGGCCAGTGGCTCATGGCACGGAGCCTAGCCGAAATCCAAGCTGCGTTCACAAGTTCACGAGCGGCTGGGGCCCTCCTTCGCGGCCAGGTGGTCCTCGAGCTGCATCGGATCGACCGTGACCTCGAACGCCTCCTCGCCGTCGATCTCGACGACGGGGATCCGGATCCCGTACTCGAGCTCGAGCTCCTCGTCGGCCTCGATGTCCACCTCGTCGAACGCGAACCCCAACCGGGCTCGCAAGGACAGGACCGTCTCACGAGCGACGTCACAGAGATGGCATCCCGGACGCGTGTAGAGGACCACCCGATGTGCGCCGCTGGGGGCCGGGCCTCGATCCGATCCGCGCGGCCCCGGCATCAGCCGATGGTAGCGTGCCGCGCCGAGGGCGATGAGAGACGGCGACCGGGAGGATCTGGAGCTGCACCGGCGCCTCTCCACCGGCGACCGAGGAGCCTTCGACGAGCTCTACCGCCGCTTCTCCCCCACGGCGTACGGGATCGCCTACCGGCTCACGGGACAACGGCTCCTCGCGCAGGACGTGGTGCACGACGCCTTCCTCGCGCTATGGCGAGCGCCGGAGGCGTTCGACGCCGCCAGAGGCGCCTTCCGGACCTTCTTCCTGGCGCTCGTCCATCATCGGGCGGTCGATACGATCCGGCGCGAGGAGCGGATCCGGGCGCGCCAGGATCGGGCGGCGAACCTCGAGCCCGTCGTGGACGAAGACCCCTCGGAGCGCGTTGTGGACGACGACGACCTCTCCGAGCGCCGTCGCAACGTCCGGGAGGCGCTCCGAGACCTCTCCGCAGAGCAACGACAGGTGCTCGAGATGGCCTATTTCCGAGGGATGACGCAGGTGCGGATCGCCGAGGAGCTCGGGATCCCGCTCGGCACGGTGAAGACGAGGACGTTCGCGGCGCTCCGCAAGCTCCGTGGGGTACTCCAGACCGACGATCGAGGAGACGTGTGACACCGACAGGAACGCCGCCCGGAAGCCCAGGGCCAAGGGGACCACAGTCGGACCCCCACGAGGCGGACCGGACCGACGAGCTGCTCGCCGGGTACGCGCTCCGGAGCCTTTCCGGCGACGACGCCGCGGAGGCCGACCGCCTGCTCTCCGAGCACGTGCCGGGGTGCGCCAGTTGCCGCGAGACCCTCTTGGCGTTCAGCGACACGGTCGCGGACCTCGCACTCGGGGTCGACCCGGTTGCCCCACCCGAGACCCTGCTCCCCCGCCTCCATCGCGAGCTGGAGCCTCGGACGGCGCGCCCCGCGCCAGGCAGGTGGGTGGCGATGGCGGCCGGGGTCGCCGCGATCCTGGTCGTGGGAGGTCTCACCGTCTCGCTGGGGATGCGCGCGGGCGACCTCCAGACGAGCAACGACCTACTGGGCGATGCCCTCGCGTTCTCACAGCGTCCCGACGCCGACACGGCTCGACTGGACACGGCCGAGCCCACCGAGCTCTCCGCCATCTCGGCTCCGGACGTGGACCACTTCTTCTTGGTCGGAAGCGACCTGCCGGCAGCGCCGGCGGGGTTCGTCTACGGCGTCTGGCTCTCCGATCGGAGCGGTATCGAAACCGTCTACGCAGGATCCTTCCTCCCTGCCTCCGGCACGACGGTCGTGCGCGTCCCGTTCCATCGGTTCCGGTTCGACCTCGTGTTCGTCACGCTCGAGCGAGAGGGCGCCGTGCCGGGCGAGCCAGGGGACGTGGTCTGGGAGGAAGCGGCCGCCGCCTAGCTGGACGGATCGCCGAGGCGTTCCCGCGTCTCCCCCAGCACCGGAGACCAGCGCACCGAGAAGAACGGGTTCACCTCGGACGCCTCGCGCAGGAACCGCGCCGCGGCGCCTCGGTCCCCCAGGCGAAGCCTGATCATCCCGGCGTGGAACAAGAACAGGGCGTTCCGCGTGCCGAGTCGGAGGGCCTGCTCGGATGCGGCGGCGGCCTCGCGGTAGCGGCCGTTCGCATAGAGCGCCCATGCGAGGGCATCGGCCACGTGCACGCTCGAGCGCTTCGTCCACTCGGCGCGGGGGGCGCGGCGGGCCCGCCCCGCCCCGCCCGGGCCCGCGGGCGGCCCCGCCCCGAGCGCCCGCACGCGGGAGGGGGTGACGCCGCG
>CBHFMJ010000036.1:0-12184 GCA_965994715.1 uncultured bacterium
AAGAAGCTCGAGAGGATCGCCGGCGCGAGCAGTGGGAGCAGCACCCGACGGAGCGCATCCGCCGGCGACGCGCCGAGGTCCATCGCCGCTTCCTCGTAGTCCCTCCCGATGGCGAACAGCCGCCCTCGGGTCACGATCACGACGTAGGACAGCGAGAACGTCACGTGACCGAGCAGCTGTGCCGTGGTGCCCAACCGGATGTGGTACAGGTTCGAGAAGATCAGGAACATCGACGCGCCCATCACGATCTCGGGCGTGACCAGCGGGAAGAGCATCAGGAAGTTCGCCGCGCCGGAACCGCGGCCGCGCCACCGGGCCAGGCCGATCGCCAGGCCGACACCGAGCGCGGTAGCGATCGGCATCGTGAGCAGCGCGAGCTTGAGGCTTTGCGTGAGGGCCGGCAGGAGCGTGTCGTCGAAGCCATCGGATGCCTCGTTCCAGATCGCCTCGTACCACTGCAGGCTGAACCCCTGGAACGTGCTGCGGGAGCGCCCGGCGTTGAACGAGAACTGCACGGCGATCAGGACGGGCGCGATCGTCCAGATGATGTACAGCCACGTCCAGACCGACAGGAAGCGCGGCCTCCCCCACGGGTTGGAGAGGAACGAGCGGAGCCAGCCGACCTTCGGGGCGGCGGTGGCGCGCGGTACGGTGGCCTCGACCGTGGTCACCGTTGCGCCTCCTTCGCGGCCTTCGACACGCTCACCAGGTAATAGATCATCAGGGCGCCGATGAACGCCGACAGGAGCAGCGTGAGACCCGCTCCCTTCGGTTGCGTCCCCGGTCCACCCTGCAGCGCGAGATCGATCGCGTTGCCGATCATCGTGTTCTCGGGGCTCGCGGTCATCAGGTTCGGGGTGTAGTAGTCGCCGAACATCGGCAGCGTGATGATCACGGCTCCCGCGAGGATCCCCTGTTTCGAGAGCGGCAGGGTGACGCGCCAGAACGTGCTCGCCGGGCTCGCGCCCATGTCACGGGACGCCTCGAGCTGGGACTTGTCGATCCGATCGAGTGCGGCGTAGAGGGGCAGGATGAAGAACGGGATGTAGCCGTAGACGAGCCCGAGGATCACGGTCATATGGGAGACCGCCCCGCTGTTCCACGCGATCGGATCGTTCACGAAGGGGCTGAGCTGGAGGAATCGGTTGAACAAGCCGGGATCGTCCGGTTTCACCGCCAGCAGGTTCACCCACGCGAGCATCCGCATCAGGTAGCTCATCCAGAACGGCGCGATCATCAGGGTCAGCAGGAGGACCTTCATCCGTCCGCCGTATCGGGCGATGTAGTAGGCGACCGGATAGCCGACCAGCAGGCAGAGCACGACGGCCGTGCCGACGTAGTACAGGGTGCGCGTGAACTGCGCCTGGATCCCCCCGGACGCGAACAGCTCGCCTGCGGTCTCGGAGAACGTCTCGAACTGCCACTCCAGCGGGTTCCAGGCCGGGATCGGCAGGGCGAAGATCTGATCCCGGGTGCCGAACGCGACCGCCGCGATCGCGTAGAACGGCATGATGAACAGGAGCAGCAGCCAGACGATCCCGGGCGTCGCGAGCGCCGGGTAATACCAGCGTCGCTGCCCGACGGTTCCGCCCGCCGGAGTGGACATCCCTGGGAGGTTATCCTGCCTTGAAGTCCGCGTACGCCGTCGACCAGAGCTCGTCGACCTCGACCGGCAGCCCCGTCGCGCGTTTGCCGATGTCGAAGTCTTCTTCGCTCACGATCGTCGACTTCAGGTTGTCCCAGTGCTCGCCCTTCGGCGCTCCGTAGTCCCAGGAGAACCAGCCCTTGAGGCCCGGGTAGCTCTCCTCGAAGATCGTATCCACGTTGACCGCGCTGAACGGCACCTGGTAGCCGACCCAGGTCCAGTTCTTGATCGCGTTGAACTCCTCCATCATGAAGTTCAGGAACAGGTGAGCGAGCACGGGGTTCTTCGCGTTCGTGGGGATCGCGTACGTGTCGTTGTCGATCGTGCCGCCGAAACCGTCGCGGGCCGGCCAGTAGTAGCGAAGGAGGGGTGCCTCCTTCTTCGGCTCGGCCGCGTACCACGGACCGGCCTGGATGTCGCCCGACCACGATTGATGGAGACCGAACTTCCCTTCGGGGACTCCCGCGTATGCCCCGTCGATCGTCGTCTTGACGCCGACCAGGTCGTTTAGCTCGATCAGGCGATCCCTCGCCGCCTGGATCACGGCCGGGTCGTCCTCGTTCAGATCGGTCTCGTTGAGGTGATCGCGGTACATCCCGAGAGCGAGCGCCTCCCGATAGACGTCGTAGATCCCGACCTTGCCCGCGTAGTCCGCGTTCCAGAAGATCTCGTACGGGTTCCCGGAGGCCACCAGCTCCTCCGGCTCCACCGGCACGATGTCGGTCCGCCAACAGATGCCGGTGTGGTAGATCGTGTACGGCAACGAATACTGTGAGCCCTGGTCGTAGTAGGGGTCCTGCATCACCGGCCACAGGTTCGTGGTGTTCGACAGGTAGTCGTGATTGAGCGGCTGGATCAGCTTGGCGGCCACGAGCTTCGGGATGTAGTCGATCGTCGGGAAGAAGACGTCGTAATCCACCTCGCCCGTCTGGAACTTCTGGATCGCCTGCTCCATGTTGTAGAAGGTCTCGTACTTGACCTCCACGTCGTACTTCTTGCTGAAGTCGTTCAGGACCTGCTTCCAGAAGTACTGCTCCCAGTTGTAGATCACCAGGGGCCCGGCCTCCGGCTCGAGGTTCGAGTCGATGGGCGGGTTGTCGTCGTAGGTCTGGAGCGTGACCGGGTTGTCGAGGGTGCCGAAGCGGGGGATCTGGTCCTCGGCGCCCGGATCCGGCGTGCCGTTCCCGTCGTCGCCGCACGCGGCGAGGATCGCGGCCGACGTCGGCAAAGCCACGCCGGCGGCCAGCGATCGGCGGAGGAAGTCCCGTCGCGAGACGGTGCGATGGGCGGGATCTCTCGGGTGGTAGACCATGACGCCTCCCTCGATCGATGTTTGAACGCCGGTTCAGGAGGCTACCCCAGCCCTCGCGAGCCGCGCAAGGCAAGCGGGCGGGAGGCCCCGAAAGAGATACGCGCGCGGGGGGGCCGGAAGTTGCCTCGAGAGGCCGAGTCTCCGCTAGCATCCGGCGGTCATCGGGAGGGGAGACGGCGTGAGCGAGCCGGTGCTGCTGGTAGAGGATCTGGGTCCGGTCCGCCGCCTCACGATGAATCGTCCCGCCTCACTGAACGCCCTCGACCGGGAGCTCGTGGACGCGATGTCGACCGCGCTCGACGAGGCGGCCGCGGACGAGGACGTCCGGGTGCTGATCCTCCGGGGGGCGGGCCGTGCCTTCAGTGCCGGCTACGACCTGAACGAGGACGCTGCCGGAGGCGTGCTCGACGCCCGTCGCTGGCACGCGGACCTGCAGCACTCGACGGAGGAGATGCTGAAGTTCCTGGACCACCCGAAGCCGGTGATCGCGAGCGTCCACTCCTATTGCCTCGCCGGTGCGACGGATCTGATGCTCGCGTGCGACCTCGCGGTCGCGGCCGACGACGCCTACTTCGGCTACGTGGACGTCCGGTTCGGATCGGGCGTCGTCTCGATGTTCCTCCCCTGGGTCGTGGGCGTCCGGGCGGCGAAGGAGCTGCTCTTCACGGGCGAGGATCGCGTCTCCGCCGACGAGGCGCTCCGACTGGGTCTGGTGAACCGGGTCGTCCCCCGTGAGGAGCTCGACGCCGCCACGCTGCAGCTCGCGGAGGAGATCGCGAAGAACGAGCCGTTCGTGATCCAGACGACGAAGCGCGCCGTCAATCGTGCGTGGGACGTGGCGGGGTTCCGGGCCGCCCTGGCCGCGAACACCGAGCTCGACGTGATGATCGAGACGGCGAACCTGCCGGCCCGCGACGAGTTCCGCCGTATCACGGCGGAGGAGGGACTGAAGGCGGCGATCGCGTGGCGCGACGCCAGGTTCCGCGGCGACGCCTGATGCGGCCACCGGCGTGATCTTCGGTCTGACCGCCGCCCTCGGCTGGGGGCTCGCCGACTTCTTCGGCGCTCTCGCCGGGAGACGGATCGGGTCGATCGGGGCCGTGATGAGCGGCCAGTTGCTCTCCGCGGTGTTCATGACGGTCGTCTTGGTCGCGACGGGGACGTCGCCGATGCCGCTCGGTCCCGATGTCTGGCTCGTGGTCCTGAACGGCGCCGCGGCCGCGTTCGCGTACCTGACGCACTACAAGGCGCTGGAGCTCGGTCCCGTGGCCGTTGTCTCGCCGATCGGCGCAGGCTACGCCGTGGTGGGCGTCGCCCTCGCGATCGTGATCTTGGGCGAGCGCCCCTCCGGCGTCGCGTTGATCGGCGCGGGGATCGCGGTGGCCGGGGTGGCGCTCGTCTCGACGGATCTCCGCAAGCTCCGGGACGGGATCAAGAGCCATCTTCCCGGCCTCCCGTGGGCGATCGCCGCGGCGGTCGGGTTCGGGATCGCCGGATTCCTGCTGAGTTGGATCTCGGACCGGGCCGGATGGGTGGCGGGGCTTTGGGGTTCCCGCATCGCGCAGGTCGCGTTCTTCCTTCCCGTGGTCGTGGTGTTCCGGAAGGAGCTTGCCCGGGTGCGCCCGGGATCAGGGCTCTGGATCGCGTTCCTCGCCGGTGCCGCCGACATCCTTGGCGTGGTGACGTTCTCCATCGGCTCCGAGCGCGGCCTGAACTCCATCGTGCTCGCCTCGAGCGCCGTGTTCCCGTTGATCGCGGTGGCGCTGTCGGTGATCGTCTTCAAGGAGCGGCTCGTCGCGAACCAGATCGTGGGGATCGCCCTGGTGGTGGGCGGTCTGCTCCTCCTCGGCCTCGGTTGATGCACGTCGTTCGCTGGGCCGTGGCGATCAGCCTGGGTGGCGGTAGAACTCCAGGTGTTCCGGCTCGAGCGGCGTGTTGCCGGCGATCAGGTCGGAGGCCTTCTCCGCGAGCATCATCACGGGTGCGTAGATGTTTCCGTTCGTCACGTAGGGCATCGCCGAGGCATCCACCACGCGGACACCCTCGAGGCCGTGGACCCGCATCGTCCGGGGATCCACCACCGACCGGTCGTCCGTTCCCATGCGACACGTGCAGGAGGGGTGAAGGGCGGTCTCCCCGTCGCTCCGGACCCAGTCCAGGACCTGCTCGTCCGTCGCCACCTCCGGGCCCGGGGAGAGCTCGCCGCCGTCGAACGGGCCGAACGCCGACTGGGACAGGATCGATCTCGCCACGCGGATCGCCTCGACCCATTCGCGGCGGTCCTGCTCGGTGGACAGGTAGTTGAATCGGATCGCGGGATGGACCCGCGGGTCGGTGCTCAGCACCTTCACGGAGCCGCGGGCGTCGGAGTACATCGGCCCGATGTGCACCTGGTAGCCGTGGCCGCCGGCCGGCGCCGAGCCGTCGTAGCGGATCGCGATCGGCAGGAAATGGAACATCAGGTTCGGATAGGCGACGTCCTCGTTGCTTCGCACGAAGCCTCCGGCCTCGAAGTGGTTGGTCGCGCCCAGGCCGGACCGGAAGAACAGCCATTCGGCGCCGATGAACGGCTTCCGCCAGTTCTTCAGCCCCGGCGCCACCGAGACCGGTTGCGTGCACGCGTGCTGGACGTACACCTCCAGGTGGTCCTGGAGGTGCTCTCCCACGCCGGGGAGATCCTGCACGACCCCGACGCCGAGGGCCTCGAGCTCGCCCGCGCTGCCGACGCCGGACAGCTGCAGCGTCTGGGGCGTATTGAACGCGCCGCCGCAGAGGATCACCTCGCCGGCGCGGACGCGGCGGCTCTGCCCGGGCCCGTGCGCGTAGTCCACGCCCACGGCGCGGGTCCCCTCGAACAAGACCCGGTTCACCATGGCGCGGGTGCGGATCTCGAGGTTCGGACGGCTCGACACGGGATGGAGGTACGCGCGGGCGGCCGAGAGTCGCCGCCCCCGATGCACGTTTCGATCGAACGGCGCGAAGCCCTCCTGCCGGAAGCCGTTGACGTCGTCCGTCAGCGGGTAGCCGGCCTGCTGGACCGCCTCGAAGAACGCGCCGAACAGCGGGTTCCTGGCCGGTCCCCGCTCGAGGATCAGCGGGCCGCTGTGACCTCGGTAGGCGTCGGCGGGGTCGGCGGCGAGACAGTTCTCCATCCGCTTGAAGTAGGGGAGACAGTGGGCGTAGTCCCAGGTCTCCATCCCCGGATCGGCCGCCCATCGCTCGTAGTCGAGCGGGTTGCCGCGTTGGAAGATCATCCCGTTGATGCTGCTCGACCCGCCGAGCACCTTGCCGCGAGCATGCGAGATCCGGCGTCCCCCCATGTTGGGCTCGGGATCCGACTCGTACTTCCAGTCGTACCAGCGCCACCCGATCGGGTAGGTCAGGGCCGCCGGCATGTGGATGAAGACGTCCCACAGGTAGTCGGGACGTCCGGCCTCGAGGACGAGGACTCGCGTGGATGGATCGGTGGTCAACCGGTTCGCGAGCACGCTCCCCGCCGACCCGCCGCCGACGATCACGTAGTCGAACGCCCGATCCATCGCCGGAACAGTGTGCCGAAAACCGTGGCGACGCGCTCGCCGGGGAACTGGGTTAGCGTGCTCCCTCGTGAACGCGTCTCTTCCCACCGCCGCCGATCCCTTCGAGGTCTCGGTCGGTGTCGTTCGGGAGGCGAACGCCCGCGGGATCCCGCTCAAGCTCCTCGGCGGCCAGGCGGTGCGGCGGCTCTGTCCGGACTTCCCGCACCGGGCGCGCGACGATCAGGACATGGACTTCGCATGCATCTCGTCGAAGAAGCGTGACGTGATCGCGTTCTTCGCCGAGCAGGGGTTCCTCGGCGACCAGCGATTCAACACCCTCCACGGCGACCGGCAGATGTACTTCACCACCGCAGACGGGAAGACCTCGGTGGACGTCGTGATGGACCGCCTCAACATGTGTCACGTGCTCGACTTCCACGACCGGATCGACCGTCTCCCCGACACGCTCGACGTCGCCGACCTCTTGCTGACGAAGCTCCAGGTCTTCGAGCTCAATCGGAAGGACGTGCACGACATCCTCCACCTGTTCTCGGGGTTCCCGGTGGCCGAGGGGGACGAGCCGAGCACGATCGGGGCGGACAGGGTGGGAACACTCGTCGGCGAGGATTGGGGATGGTGGCGCACCGCCACGATGAACCTGGAGAAGGTGATCCTCTACGCGGAGGGCCGTCCGCCGGACCTCGTCCCCGAGGACCCCCCGTTCGACCCCTCCGCCCAGGCCACGGCCCTCCTCGACGTCTGCACCACAACGCCGAAGACGCTGAAGTGGAAGCTGCGGGCCAAGGTCGGGGACCGCGTGCAGTGGTACCAGCTCCCCGAGGAGGTCGGGCACTGAGCTGACCGTTGCGTTCGCGGGCACTCCGCCTGGCTTGCGCACGTCGGCGGGCGGGGTCAAGATTCCCTCGGTGAAGATCTTCTTCGTGACCGACCTCCACGGGTCGGAGATCTGCTGGAAGAAGTTCCTGAACGCCGGTTCCTTCTACGGCGCCGGCGTCGTCATCCTCGGCGGCGACGTCACCGGCAAGGCCATGGTCCCGATCGTGCAGCGCCCGAACGGGACGTGGGAGGCTTCCCTCCAGGACCACCGGGACACCCTCGAGTCCGAGGACGCGATCGTGGAGTTCGAGAAGCGCGTGATGAACCGGGGGTACTACCCCATCCGTGTGTCCGATCAGGAGTACGTCGCGATGCAGGAGGACGAGGACCTCGTCGACAAACGGTTCAAGGAGGTCATGCTCGACGGCACCGAGCGCTGGATCGCGATGGCGGAGGAGAAGCTCGCCGATACCGGGATCCGCGTGATCGCCTGCCCCGCGAATGACGACATGTTCGAGATCGACGATCTCCTCGCCGGGGCACGGGTCGTCGAGACGGGCGACGAGGCCCATCCGATCCAGCTCGGCGAGTTCACGATGGTCTCGATGGGATGGACGAACCCAACGCCGTGGCACACGTTCCGGGAGGCCGAGGAGCCGCAGCTCGCAGAACGGATCGACACGGCGCTGGCGGCGGCCTCCGACCCCGAGACGACGATCTTCAACTTCCACGCGCCGCCGTACGGATCGAAGCTCGATAACGCACCGGCCCTGAACGACGACCTCACCTACGTCTCCGGCGGGCAGGCGATGCGGCCGGTCGGTTCGACGTCGGTCCACGACGCGATCAAGCGATTCCAGCCGATGTTGTCACTCCACGGCCACATCCACGAGAGCAAGGGAGCCACGAGGATCGGGAAGACGCTCGCACTGAACCCGGGGAGCTCGTACGAGGAAGGGATCCTCCAAGCGGCGGTGGTGACCATCGACGACAAGAAGCGGAAGGTCAAGAACTATCAACTGGTGAACGGCTAGAGGGCCGTTCCGGACCTCTGGGAGGGGGTTGCAGATGGCAGCGGTAGGTGAAGCCCCTACCTTGTTCCTGCGGAAGGCGACCGGTCTGGTCAAGGGGTGGTCGAAGTTCGACGCGTTCCTCTACTCCTTCATGTCGGTCAACTTCGTCACGCTGGGTCTGTTCTTCGCGTTCTCGGTGCTGGCGTTCGTGCCCGCCGGCCAGGTGCTCCCCGCGCTGCTGATCAGTGGCGTGTTCGTGACGTTCCTCGTGGTGACATACGCGGGGCTCATCTCGGTGATGCCGCGGGCGGGCGGCGACTACGTCTGGCAGAGCCGGGTCCTCGGGGGCGGGATCGCGTTCGTCCTCGCCGTCACGGGCTGGTGGTTCATCCTGTGGTACTGGGCGCCGATCTACGGCAACATCCTCAACGTCGAGGTGTTCCAGCCCCTCGCGGCGATCCTCCAGCTCGACTCCGTCAGCGAATTCCTCGCATCGAACAACGGACTGTTCTTCGTGTGTGTCGTCACGGTCCTGCTAGCGGGGTACCTCGTCTCGCTCGGCATGGAGGGCTACGCGAGGGTTCAGAAGGTCTGCTTCTACATCGGGATGGCGGCGCTGGCGGTCATCTTCCTGGTGATGCTGTTCGGTTCCAAGACCGGGTTCCAGAGCGCGTTCAACCAGGAGGCGGCGAACCTCTTCGGCGGAAGCGGGGACGTCTACCGGCAGACGATCGAGATGGGCACGGTCAACAACGCCGGCCCGATCGTGCCCAAGCTCGGGTTCAGCCCGTTCTTCGGCGAGACGCTCCTGCTCGTGCCGTTCCTGTGCTTCTGGATCCTGTGGCCGAACTGGGGCGCGACGCTCTACGGCGAGGTCCGTGGGGCAAGCGACTTCCGCCGCGTCCTGGGCGGGATGATGTGGGGTCTGTGGGTCACGATCGCCGTGGCGGTGATCTTCGTTCTCCTCGCCTCGAAGTTCTTCGGCTGGGAGTTCTTCAACGCCGCGAACCTGAACTACTGGGCGGTGGTCTACGGGTTCGGGGACGCCACGATGCCCGTCTGGTCCTATCCGCCGTTGCTCGCGAGCTTCTACTTCCACAGCGAGCTGATCTCGGCGCTGATCATCCTGGCGTTCGGGGCGTGGTTCCTCGGATGGGCGGGGACGTTGTTCCTCTCCTCCACGCGGGTCATCTTCGCGGCGGCGTTCGACCGGATCCTTCCGGAGAAGGTGGCCGATGTCTCGGAGCGTCGGCACGTGCCGATCTGGGCTCTCGTCCTGATGCTCGCACCGGCGTTGGTGGTCAGCGCGTTCTACGCGTACACCACGGCGTTCAAGACATGGATCCTTGACGCGACGCTCGTGATCGCCGTCACGTTCTTCGGGACGGCGATCGCCGCGACGGTGCTGCCGTGGGCGAAGAAGCGCCTGTACGAGAGCTCGCCGATGGCCCGGTACACGGTGGCCGGCATCCCGCTGATCACGGTGACCGGTTTCCTCACCGCGGCGTTCCTCGGATTCAATCTGTACCACTGGTTCACCAACGATCTCTACGCGGTGAACAACAAGGACTCCCTGTACTTCATGGGAGGGATGTACCTGCTGGCGTTGGTGATCTACATCGTGGCCAAGGTCGTTCGGAGGAGTCAGGGGATCGACCTGAGTGCGATCCACAAGGAGATCCCGGTCGAGTAGCGATCGGGATCCCACGCGGCAGTGGAGGCGGCCTCTCGGGGCCGCCTCCCGCGTCCCCGTGGGAAGGTGAGGCATGGGCCGGCCCACGCGCGTGTTCTTCGCCGCCGACCTCCACGGCTCGCAGGTCACGTTCCGCAAGTTCCTCGCGGCCGCGGAGTTCTACGGCGTCGATGCGCTCGTCTTCGGCGGGGATCTCATGGGCAAGGCGCTCGTCCCGATCGTGCGCACGAACGGCGGGTTCCATGCGACCTTCCAGGGACGCGACGAGGAGATCGACGCCGAGGGGCTCCGCGCGTTCACCGACGCCCTCGAGCAGCCCGGCTTCTATTGGAGGGTCTTCGACCGCGAGGAGTACGAGGCTGTCGAACGCGATCCGATGGCCAAGCACGGTCTGTTCCACGAGTTGGCCTCGGAGCGACTGGCCGGATGGATCGAGCGCGCCGAGGAGGCGTTGCGCGGGACGGGCGTGCGCCTCTACCTGACCGGTGGGAACGACGACGAGCCCTCCGTGCTGGAGACGCTCGAGCGGCACGACGGCGATCGCGTGATCGCGAGCGAGGGTCGCCTGGTCGAGCTGGACGACGAGCACACGATGATCACGGTGGGGCTTTCGACGCCGACGCCCTGGGACACCCCACGGGAGGCGAGCGAGGATGAGATCGGCCGCGCGATCGAGCAGGCCGTGGCGTCGGTGCCCGACGTGGGGCGGTGCGTGTTCAACCTCCACTGTCCGCCGAAGGACACCCCGATCGACACCTGCCTGAAGCTCGAGGTTCGGCCGGGTGAGCTGCCCCGACCGATCCGGGAAGGCGGACGGTTCCTCACAACGGGCGGCGGGAGCACGGCGGTGCGCGAGGCGATCGAGCGCTACCAGCCGCTCGTCGGGCTCCACGGGCACATCCACGAATCGGGGGGTCGGTTCCGGATCGGTCGGACCCAGACGTTCAACCCCGGCAGCGAGTACGTGCAAGGTGTGCTGCAGGGCGTGATCGTCTCGCTGCGAGGTGGACGGCTGGTCTCCTACCAGCACACGCAGGGCTGAGACGCGTTCGATACTGTTCGGCTTCGCATGAGGGATCGCGCACAGCTCGTCGTGATCGGCGCCGGGATCGTCGGCGCGAGCGCCGCGTATCACCTGGCGGAGCTCGGGATCACGGACGTGGTGGTCCTGGACCAGGGGCCGCTGTTCGAGACGGGCGGATCGACCTCACACGCGCCGGGCCTCGTGTTCCAGACGAACGGCTCGCGGACGATGTGCCGGCTCGCGCAGTATTCGGTGGAGCTGTACGCCGAGCTCGGGACGGACGACGGGCCCGCCTGGTACGGCGTCGGGGGCATCGAGGTCGCCACGACCCCGGAGCGGATGTCGGAGCTGAAGCGACGCCGCGGGTACGCCCTGGCGTACGGGATCGACGGGACTGCGCTGCTCACGCCCGAGGAGACCGCCGAACGGATCCCGATCCTCGATCCCGGCCACATCCTGGGCTCCTACCTGGTCCCCTCGGACGGGATCGCGAAGGGCGTCCGCGCGGCAACGGCGCTCGGCGCGAAGGCACGGGCGAAGGGCGTGGCGTTCGAGGGCGGCGTCCGCGTGACGGGGTTCGACATCCGGGACGACGGGGTCCACGGCGTCCGGACCGATCGGGGCGACATCGAGTGCGAGCAGGTGCTCGTGTGCGCCGGCATCTGGGGACCGACGATCGGCCGGATGGCCGGCGTACCGATCCCGCTCGCGGTGGTGCAGCACCAGCTCGTGTGGACCCAGCCGCTGCCGGAGCTCGTCGCCGACGCGGGCGAGGAGGTGGTCCATCCGATCCTCCGGCACCAGGACCTATCGCTGTACTTCCGGCAACAGGGAGATCGGTACGCGTTGGGGAACTACCGGCACGAGCCGATCCTGTTCGAGCCGGACGATCTCCGGCCGTACCGGGAAGGCGAGCCGCAGCCGAGCATCGAGCCGTTCACGCCCGAGCACTTCGAGGTGGCCTACGAGGAGAGCATCCGGCTCCTCCCTGCGGTGAAGGACACGCTGGACGAGACGACCGCGATCAACGGGATGTTCTCGTTCACCCCCGACATGGGCTCGATCGTCGGAGAGTCCGGGGACTGACCCGGTTTAATGATCTTGGAGGACGGGTGGGTCACACACACACGGGGGCTGGGCCG
>CBHFMJ010000037.1:0-12069 GCA_965994715.1 uncultured bacterium
CACGGTCGAAGAATCGTCATTGATGGGCGGCTTCGGCAGTGCGGTGCTGGAAGCGGCCAGCGAATTAGGACTCGACTTCGCCCGCGTTCGGAGGCTAGGCATTCCCGATGCCTTTATCGAACACGGAGAGCGAGACGACCGGCGGAGCGAAGTACGTCGTGTTGATCGACGCGATCGGACCCGACTCGTACTCGATCAGAACGGTCGTCGCGTCGTCGAGGTCGTTGAACCCGCGGAACCGGGTGCTGAGCGCCGTCACCCTCTTCCCGGGCCCCATGAAGTAGTGGAAGGTGTCCACCGTGTGGACTCCGAGCGCCGTCATACCGCCGAAGGGGCACTCGGCGGGATCTTTCCGCCACGCCGGGAGATCGGGCTTGTGACCACCGGCGGCCGAGTGCATGCCCTCGAGCTGAAGGACGGTGCCGAGCTCGCCGGCGTCGATCATCGCCTTGATCTTGCGATTGGCCGGCTGGCGGCGCCGATTGTGTCCGACCTGGACCGTCACCCCCGCTCGCGAGGCTGCGTCTCCCACCCGCTTCGCATCGGCGACCGTCAGCGTGAGGGGCTTCTCCACGAACATGTGCTTGCCTGCCTCGGCCGCGGCCACCGCGATGTCCGCGTGCGTCGAATGCGGGGTCGCCACGATCACCCCGTCGACCTCGGGATCGTCGAGCAGCTCGCCGAGGTCGCCCGCCGCGCGGCATCCGTGCTCCTCGGCGAAGGCCGCTCTCGTCTCCTCGGTTCTCGCGTAGCAAGAGACGACGTCCGCGACGCCGGACGCCCGAGCGCTCTTCGCAAGGACACCTCCGAACCATCCGAGTCCGACGATGCCGAGCCGAGCCGTGTCCATGTCCGTCGCTCCCTTCGATGTTCGAACCCGGATGTGCTGTCCCGCTCAGCCCGTTCCGCGTTCCTCGGGCCGGGTCATCTCGATCGGCATCGCGGCGTGCCCCTGCATCACGGCCGCGGCGCGATCGGCGTCACGACTCCGGAACGCCTCGATCAGAGCCTGGTGCTCGTCGTCCGCACGCCGCCGGATCTCGGGATGCCACCGCTGCGCCTGTGCGACGTAGACCGTGGACGCCTCCTCGAACCCCTTCAGGATCGAGGCGAGGCGCGACACCCCCGTCGAATCATGGAAGACCAGGTGGAACTGTGTGTTCAGCTCGACCCAGTTGCCGAGATCGCGTTCCTTCGCCATCCGCTCCCGCAAGCGCTCGGCTTCCTGGAGCTCCTCCTCCGTGATCTTCTCGACCACGAGGCGGACCGCCAGCGGCTCGAGCTGATGGCGGATCAGACGGATCTCCTCCATCTCCGACCAGTTCAGCTCCCGGACGACGCCGCCACGGTGCCGGTCCAGGGTGATGAACCCCTCCGTGGCCAGGTCCCGCAGCGCCTCTCGCACCGGGGTCGTGCTGACGTTCAGCATGGTCGCCAGGTCCGCCTGGATCAGCCGGGACCCGCCACTCAGGTCGCCCCGCAGGATGGCCCGTCGGAGCGAGTCCTTCACGAATTCGTGGGCGGTGCGCCTCCCACCCGTCGTGGCGGTGCTGGCCCAGTCCACGTCGCCGGTGACAGCCTTGTCCGTTGCCATGCCGCGCACCTCTCCCGCTCGCGACCAGCGCCTCTGGGCGCCCCGTTCGCACTTCCGACAGGATGTATGATACATACCCGCCCGGACAGACCCGGGAGCCCGGAACCTCGTTCTCGTCGTGGGAGCGAGGCAGAGAGCCAGCCCCGGGTCAAGGGCAGACCCGGAGGAGAGTGATGAGCGGCTACGCGCGCGGACCATTCGGGGTCGACTGGGAGGATCGGATCGACTTCCCCCGCCTCCGGAGCGACCGGATCGCGGCTGCGCAACAGGCCCTCCGGAACTCGGACATCGACTCGCTCCTCCTCTGGAAGGACGAGAACGTCCGCTACCTGACGTCGCTGCGAGCGCAGCTGATCGCGGGCAAGATGAGCTCCCTCAACGGCGTGCTCCTCACGCGTGACGCGGGTCCGGTGCTCCTGTGCTCGGGCGGTGAGATCGACAAGGCATCGATGGGGATGTCGTGGCTGACTGCGGCGCACCCGATCCCCATCATGGAACAGCGCGAGCTCGTGGATGGATTCGTGAAGGCGACGCTCGCGCCGCTCCTGAACGAGCTCGGCGTGGCGGCCGGCCGGATGGGCGTCGACCAGGTGAACTACTCGCTCGTCGAGTCGATGCAGACCCATCTGCCGGATCTCCAACCCACGGACGGCGACCACCTGATGCAGCAAGTACGCCTCATCAAGAGCGACGACGAGATCGCGATCATCGAGGAGGCCTGCGCGATCGGCGACGCGGTCACGCAACGCGCGATCGACTCGAGCCGCTCTGGCCGTCGGGAGAACGAGGTGGCCGGCGACGCGATGCAGACCCTCTTCTACATGGGCGGGGAGATGGCGCACGTGATCACTCCCTTCGTCGCGTCGGGCGAGCACATGTCGCCGCCGCATCGGATCTGCACGGACAAGATCATCCGCAACGGCGACCTCTGCTTCATCGACATCGGCGCCATGTGGAACGGCTACTTCGCCGATATCGGCAGGACGATGATGGTCGGGAAGCCCTCGGGGATGCAGAAGCGGGTCTATACGGCGGTCTACCGAGGGCTGATGGCCGGCGTGGACGTGATGCGTCCGGGCCGCACGAACCAGGACGTGGCGGACGCCATCATCGCGGAGGTCCGGGAGCACGGCTTCGGCGACAACCTGTTCAGCCTGTTCATCGGTCACGGGATCGGCATGGGCGCGAACGAGCCCCCCTACATCGGCGAGACCTTGCCGGGATCCACGGTCTTCGACCTCAAACCCGGGATGGTCTTCGCGGTGGAGCCCCTGGTGTGGGTGCCGGACGTGCAGGGCGGCGGCGGCGTGCGGATCGAGGACATGGTCCTCGTGACCGAGGACGCGCCACGGATCCTGTCGCGGGTCGAGTACGACGACCGCTTGCTCGACTAACCGGCAGGCCGTCCCCGGGCGATGCCGACCGATCCCGATGCGATGACGGCCGACGGGCACAACGAAGGAACGCGGGTACCCGCACGCGATCGCTTCTGGGCTCGCTCCGACGACCAGGCTCCGGTGCTCCGTCGGCCGGCCGTCTACCTGCTCGCCGCCGCCACCGTCGCGGTGCTCGGGCTGAACTGGCCCATCATGTCCGCGGGCGTGGACCTCGTCCCTCCGCTGTGGCTCGCCGCGTTCCGGATGGGAGGGGCCGCCATCGTGGTCGCCGCCGCGATGGCGACGCGAGGCGTGCCGCGCCCGCGCGCAGCCGATCGACCCATCCTGTGGAGCGTCGGCCTCGCGCGTCTCGCGCTCGTGACGGCGCTGGTGTTCAGCGCCCTCGAGTTCGTCCCCCCGGGTCGCTCGTCGATCCTCGTCTACACCGCGAGCCTGTGGACCGTCCCGCTGGCCGTCGTGTTCCTCCACGAGCGCCTCACGTCGCTCCGCGTCGCGGGTCTCGCGCTCGGCTCGGCCGGGGTCGTCCTGTTGATCGAGCCGTGGACGCTCGATTGGACCGATGGCGATCTCCTGATCGGTCTCGGCATGCTCCTTATCGCGGCGATCGCGAACGCCTCGACCACCGTGCACATCCGTGCCCACCGATGGGCGGGGACGCCGTTCGAACTGATGCCATGGCAGTTCGCGCTCGCCGCCGTCCCCATCCTGATCCTCGCCGTGGTCCTCGAGGGCGTGCCTCACATCCGATGGACGGCGGCCACCGTGGGTGTGGTCGCGTATCAGATCTTCCTGGGGTCCGCCTTCGGTTTCTGGGGGCTTCTCACGATCAGTCGCAGTCTCCCCGCGATCACCACCAACCTCACGCTGATGGCGGTCCCGGTGGTCGGCTTGCTGTCGTCCATCGTGATCGCGAACGAGTCGCTGACACTCGCCGTCACGATCAGCCTCGCCCTCGTGCTCGCCGGCGTGGGCCTCGGCCTGTACTCCGACCGGCGGAGGAGCGACCCGCTCCCGTCGGTGCCCTAGTCCCCCGTCGGACGCTCCAGTGCCGCGAGCGCATCCAGGGCGTCCTCGATCGCGGGTTCCTGGAGCGCGTCATCCGTCACCCAGCGATGCCGGATGCTGCCGCCGCCGTCGATCACGAACAGGGAGCGCTTCGCGAGGCCCTCGTGCTCCTTCCAGACGTCGTACCGCACCCCGTAGGCCGCGCAGGTCTCCCGACCCCAGTCGGAGAGCAGCGGGAACGGAACTCCGAGGTGCTTGGCGAACGCCATCTGCGAGAACGTCGCGGTGACCGCGATCGCGGCGATCCTCCCGCCCATCGCCTCGATCCGAGGCGCCATCTCCCCCAACTGGGAGAGCTCGTGACTTCAGACGGAGCCGAAGTCGAAGACGTAGAACGCGAGGAGCAGGGGCCGGTGTCCCTCGAGGAGATCGTCCAGCGACACCTTCTCCTCGAAGGTCTTCCGGAGCCGGAACGGCGGCGCCGGATCGCCGACGCCGGGGTGGATCTCCTCAGTCATCGAGCAACGCCACCGCGCGGGTCGGCCCCCCGTGCGCGCCCTTCAGCTTCAGAGGAAGTCCGATGAACGTGAAGCGTCGCCCCGCGACCTGATCGAGGTTCGTGAGGTTCTCGTAGTGAGTGATGTGGTGCTCGCGACCCATCATGTGGATCGGGTAGATCCGGCTCGACGGGTTGTCCGGGGTGCACGTGTCGATCCCGAAGGACTTGATGCCGCGCTGCACGATCCAGTCGGCCACGTCGGCGCCGAGCCCCGGGAACTCCGTCAGGTACTCCGGCGTGCCGCCGTACTTCGTGGCCGTCCCCGTGTAGAAGAGGACGATGTCGCCGGCGCGTACGTCCTGCCCTGCGTCCGCCAGGCCCTGCTCGACCCGCGAGACCGGGATGTCCGTCCGCGGCTCGGCGCCGGTCACATCGATGCAGACGGCCTCGCCGGTGAACAGCTCCAGCGGCATCTCGTCGATCGTCTGCGCCGAGGGATCGGGGTCGAGGTGGCTGAACGAGTCGACGTGGGTGGGCCCGTTGTCGTTCAGGAGGAAACCCTTCGTCTGGAAGCTGAATCCGCTGTCGAACCGCGGAGCCGTCTCGGCGTGGGTCGCATGGTCGAACAGGACGGTCTTGAGGTGCCCCGGGTACACCATCATCCCGGTGTAGATCTCCTGCGAGAGGTCGACGATCCTCGGCATACGCGCTCCTTTCAGTACATCACCATGCCGCCGCTCACGTTCAGGTCCGCGCCGGTCACGGCCGTGAGCTCGCCGAGCGTGAGCGCGACCACGGCGTCGGCGACCTCGCTGGCGTTGATCAACCTCCCGACCGGGATCTGAGCGACCATCTCCGCTCGCGCGTCCTCGGCCGAGATGCCGCGCCCCTCCGCCTGTGCCCGGAAGGCCCACGCCATCCGCTCCCCCTCCACCGGTCCGGGCGAGACAAGGTTCACCTGGACACCGGACGGCGCGGCCTCGAGCGCGAGCGTGCGGACGAGCCCGACGAGGGCGAGCTTGCTGGCCGCGTACGGGGTCCGCCCCCACAGCGGGCGCTTGCCCGTCATCGACCCGATCACCACGATCGAGCCGCTGCCACGCTCGAGCATCGCCGGCAGGAACGCTCGTGCGCAGAGGAACACGCCGGTCACGTTCACCGCGAACGTCTCGTCCCACGCCTGACGGTCGAGCTCCCAGAGCGGTCCGCTGGGACCGCCCACGCCGCTGTTCGCTACGAGCGCGTCGGCTGCGCCGAACCGTTCCGTCGCTTCGGCGGCGAGCGCCGCGACATCCTCCTCCGAGGTCACGTCGGTGCGGACGCACACGGAGGCGGCGCCGACGGCCGCGGCGGCCTCTGCCGTGGCATCGAGGGTCACCGGGTCGCGCCCCGCCAGGACGACGTCGGCGCCGGCGGCGGCGAGCCCGATCGCGATGTCGCGCCCGATCCCGCGACCGGCTCCGGTGACCACGGTCACCGGCCGTCGATCGCTCATCCCTCGTCCTCGAGCGGATGCGTTGGCGGGATGGCGGCGAGCGCGTCCGGATACCGAGCCTGGTCGAGCCGGAGCCTCGCGGTGAGCGCGTGGCCGAACATCAGCTCGGCGTCGGCGATCGCCGCGGTGGACGCGGCGACGCGCGCCGATCCCTCCGCCGTGACCCGCTGATACGTGACGGCCTTGAGGAACTTCCCGACCCACAGTCCACCCGTGTACCGAGCCGCCCTGCGAGTCGGCAGCACGTGATTCGTCCCGATCGCCTTGTCGGAGTAGGCCACCGTCGCATGGGTCCCGAGGAAGAGCGTGCCGTAGGAGCTCATCCGCTTCAGGTACCAGTCGGGATCCTCCGTCTGGATCTCGAGGTGCTCCGGCGCGATGTCATCGGCGACCGCGGCGGCCTCCTCCTCGTCCTCGCACACGATGATCGCCCCGTGATCGCGCCACGCGGTACCGGCGACCTCCTTCGTGGGCCACTCGCCATCGAGCCATGCCTCGACGGCGTCGCTCACGGCGCGAGCGAGATCCTCCGACGTCGTGACCAGCGTGGCGGGCGACGTCGGACCGTGCTCGGCCTGTCCGAGAAGGTCCGCGGCGACGATCTCCGGATCGGCGGAGTCGTCCGCCAGCACCATCACTTCGGTCGGCCCCGCCAGGAGGTCGATCCCCACGGTGCCGAACAGCTGACGCTTCGCCTCCGCGACGTACGCGTTCCCGGCCCCGACCAGCATGTCCACGGGCTCGAGGTCTTCGATGCCGAACGCCATCGCAGCGAACGCTTGTACTCCACCGATGCAGAGGATCTCGTCGGCTCCGGACGTCACCATCGCGTAGAGCTGAGGCGGATGCATCCCGGCCGGCCCGCGCGGCGGCGCGCACACCACCACGCGCGCCACCTCCGCCACCTTGGGCACGAGCACGGTCATGATCGCGGAGGCGATCAACGGATAGAGGCCGCCCGGCGAGTACGCGCCAACGGCGTTTACCGGAACGAACCGCTGTCCGAGCATGATGCCGGGCAGGGTCTCCCACTCCGCGTCGACCAGTGTCGATCGCTGCAGTTCCGCGAACCCACGGATCTGCGTCTGCGCGAACGCGATGTGCTCTCGAAGCTCGTCGCTGATCGCATCGGCGGCATCGCGGATAGCGTCTTCGGAGACGCGGAACGACGGTGGGCTCCACCCGTCGAACCGGTCGGAGTAACGGCGCACCGCCGGCTCGCCTTCGCGTTCCACCGCGCCGAGGATCTCGCTGACGGTCGCGCGGATCTCGGACCACGTCTCCTCGGCGACCCCGGTCCGCTCCTTGAGGTATCGAGCCATCGCACACTCCTCTCGGATCGGCTCCGTGCCCGAACAGTTCGTATATTATATGTAGGCAACGCGCCGGGGTCACCCGGCTCGATCGCGGAGGAGCCCATGCGCGCGATGGCTGTCGTGGACTACGGGAAGCCGTTGGAGCTCATCGACCTGCCCGAGCCCGAGCTCCGGCCGGGCTTCGCATTGCTGGAGGTCATCTCCTGCGGCGTCTGCTTCAGCGACGTCAAGACCTCCCGCGGGCGGATGCCGTTCAGCGATGACCTCCGGTTCCCGCACGTCCCCGGCCACGAGATCTACGGGCGGGTGATCGCGTCCGATCCCGAGGAGGCGATCGCGGAAGGCACCCGCGCCGTCGTCTACCACTACTGGCCGTGCGGGACCTGCTCCGCGTGTCGACGCGGCGACGAGACGCTCTGCCGCAGCATGGTCGGTTGGGCGGGTTTCACCCATCCCGGCGGCTTCACCGAACGGATGACGGTCCCGGTGGGTCGACTGGTGCCGATCCCGGAGTCGATCGACCCGATCCACGCCGCGCCGATGTCGTGCGCGCTGGGGACAGCCTATCGCTCCGTCGTCACCAGAGGTGGCGCCGGGGCCGGGATGACGGCCGCGATCGTCGGGCTGGGCGGTGTCGGGATCCACGCTGCGCAGATGGGACGAGTCGCAGGCGCCCGTACGGCCGGGTTCGACGTCCACGAGCCCACGCTCGCGGCGGCTCGAGACCTCGAACTGCAGGTTTGGCGGGCCGACGACGACGCGGCGATCGATGCCCTGATCGGCAGCACGGACGGTGAAGGGGTCGACGTGGTCGTCGACACGGTGGGACACGGCGACACCCTCGAACTCGCCCGACGGCTGGTTCGTCCGGGCGGGCGGGTCGTCGTCGTCGGCTACACGCCCACGTCCGCGCTCTCCGTTCCGACGCCGAGGCTCGTCCTGGACGAGGTGGACTACAGGGGGTCACGCTACGCGCACCGGGACGACCTCGCGAAGGCCGTCGCACTCGTTGAGCGTGGCCTCGTATCGACCGTGGTGGGGATGGTCCGACGCCTCGAGGCGGTGAACGACGTGTTCGACGAGCTCGAGGCCGGCGCCGTCGTCGGCCGCGCCGTCGTGGAGGTCGCCGATATCCCGAGTGCTCGCGAGCCGTCCGATATCGTGAGCGCCGGCTGATGGCGTATCGACAGGACGCGCTCGGGCGGGATACCACTGCGAAGGTCGTCGCGGAGCGGCTCCGCGACGAGATCCAGCACGGCACGTTGGCCCCCGGAACCCGGCTGCGGCAGAACGACGTCGCGGAGCGGTTCGGCGTGAGCACGACACCCGTCCGTGAGGCGTTCGCGCAGCTGCAGGCGGAGGGGCTGGTCAGGATCGACCCGCATCGCGGAGCTGTCGTGTTCCATCCGAGCGTCGACGACGTGCTCGAGTTCTACGAGATCCGCGAGGCACTGGAGTCCGTCGCCGTCGCACATGCGATCCCGAATTTGCGCAAGGATGTGGCTCGCGACCTCGGAGCACTGATCGATCGGATGCGGAGGACCGAGGATGCCAGGAAGTGGCTCAGGCTGAACGATCAGTTCCATCTGCGTCTCTACGAAGGTGCCGCGCGGCCTCGCCTCTCGGGCCTGATCGATAGCCTGCGCGACGCCTCCGCTCCGTACATCTACATGTTCGTGGCCTCGAGGCCCCCGTCGCAGCGGGCCAACGAACAGCACCAGGAGATCCTGGATGCGTGCGTCCGCGGCGATGCGGCGGGCGCGAAGCGGGCCATCCGCGAACACTTGCGAAGTGCCGCCCGCGACCTGGCCGCGTTCCTCGCCGCCCAGGAAAGCACCACCCCCTAGCGCGACCCGGGACCGTCTGCACCGCCTTGACGGTCGGCGACTAGACTGCGCATTATATATAGTACGCTGGAAAGGTGGGGGACGCGGAACGGCGACCCGGCCCCATGGGATCCCCCACCGCGGCCTCGTTCCTGGCCGTGCGAGTCCCGATGGGTCCCGACGAGGGAGGGGCGGATGCGGACGAGGAGTCTGGTACGACTCGTGGCGGCGACATGCGCGCTCGCGCTCATCGCGGCGGCGTGCGGTGAGGATGGGGGGACGGGAGGCGAAGGCGAGCGAGCGATCGTCCGCTTCGCATTCTCTCCGGACCCGGTGATCGACTGGATGAACGACCAGGGGATCATCCCGGAGTACGAGGAGCAGTACAACGTCCGGCTGGTGACGACGTCCACGTGGGACGAGTTCACGTTCTTCGCCGGCGGGCACGGAGACATCGTGTCGATGGCGACCTACGAGACCCCGCTCCTCGAGCAGGAGACCGGCGTCGACACCGTCACGTTCGGCTCGTACAACAACCTGCGCGTCCCCGTCTTCGTCCGGTCGGACTCCGACTACGAGACGTTCGAGGACCTGCAGGGTACGAAGGTCGCCGTCCCGAGCGCGGTCTCCTCCACGATCGTGTGGGGCATGTTCGTCAAGGACTGGTACGGCCTCGACTTCTGCATCGAGCGTCCTGACGGGAGCGACTGCGCCGACTACGAGGTGATCGAGGGCGACCACTTCGCGAACATGGAGTTGCTCGTCCGTGGCGACATCGAGGCGTGCGTCTGCATCCCGGAGGCCGGTTTCCCCTACTGGCGAACCGGCGAGATCCGGGCGCTCTATGAGCCGACGCCATCCCCATGGGAGCTCTACGCGGACATGTACGCGCCAGGACACAAGGGCGTCAACGGGAACAACTTCGTCGCCCGGAAGGACTGGTTCGACAGCCATCCGAATGAGGTGGCGTTCTTCCTGGCCCTGTGGGAGCGCGGCATCCAGGAGTGGTTCGAGAACAAGGAGGAGATCATCCGGACCTACCCGCAGCACTTCGCGGTGGAGGACGATGCGGACGTCGACTTCGCGGTCGAGTTCATGGAGGAGCACGACTTCTTCACGGACACCGTGTACATGGACGAGGAATGGGTGGAGAACGAGACGGGCGTCTACGACCTGATGAAGGAAACGGGCTGGATGGATCCCGACGCGGAGATCCCCGAGTTCCAGGTCGTGGAGCCGAGCGAGCCAGCCGCGTAACGGGGTGGCCGGGTAGAAGACCGAGTGAGCTGAGCGACCTGGGGCGGCGGAGCCGGAAACGCCTCCGCCGCCCCGATCGGACTGGAGAACGACGCAGGTGGCGACGCAGGACGTGGAGGCGACCACACCTCCGGTGCGGATCGACACGGAACCCGAGGGACCCACGGCGCAACGGCCTCGCCGGCAGCGGTATCTCCTCTGGAGGATCGCGGGCTACGTCCTGTTCATCGGAGCATGGGCGTTCGTCTCATCGCTGACCGAGCCGTACATCCTGCCCTCGCCACTCGAGGTCCTCCGCAAGATGGTGGAGGTGGTCGGCCGCGACGACTTCTGGGTCAACGTCTCCGCGACCCTCCGACACCTGGCGATCGGGTTCACGCTCGCGTTCGTGATCGGCACCGCGATCGGCATCGCGATGGGCCGGAGCGCGTACTGGGACGCCTTCTTCCGTGACTACGTGATGCTCACGCTGACTACGCCCGGCCTTGTGTTCGCGCTCGTGTGCGTGATGATCTTCGGCCTTCTCGACATCGGGCCGATCGTCGCGATCGTCCTCACCTCGTTCCCGCACGTCACGGTGAACGTCGTGGAAGGCGTTCATGCGATCCCCCGGGATCTGATGGACATGGCGTCGGCGTACGGCGTCGATCGCCGAACGCGGATCCGGAACATCGTCCTGCCCGCGGTGGCGCCGTTCCTGTTCGTCGCGGTCCGGTACGGGTTCGCGATCGCATGGAAGATCACGGCACTCACGGAGCTCTTCGGCCAGACGGACGGGGTCGGGATCCAGATCCGCGTCGAGTTCCTGTTCTTCGACATCGCCGGTGTGCTTGCCTGGGCGTTCTTCCTCGTCGGGTTCGCGCTCGTGATGGAACGACTCGTCCTCCAGCGGCTCGAGCGTAGGTTCTTCCGCTGGCGACCCAAGGCGTTCGCGTAGGAGGCGGTGATGGACGCCACGGTCAACTCGGGCAGCGTCGTCCGATCCAGGCGATCGTGGTTCCAGCGCACGTTCGTCACACCCCGCGCCGCGCGTATCACCGCGCCGGTGCTATTCCTCGTTGCGTGGCAGCTTCGGCTCGTGGATCGCGCTCTCGGCCTGCTGTTCCCGGAACGGACCGAGTCCGCGTTGCTCCCGACGCCCGCCGAGGTCGTCGAGGCGATGTGGGAGCAGCTGCTGGACGGCAGACTGCTGGAGGCGTTCTCGGTGAGTCTCCTGCGCCTCGCGATCGGCTTCGCGCTCGCCCTCCTCGTCGGCTCGATCGTCGGCCTCGCGATGGGACTCTCCTCGCGTGTCGAGGCGATGCTGCACGACTTCGTGATCGTCGGGCTCACGTTCCCCTATCTGATCTGGGGGCTCCTGGTCGCGATGTGGTGGGGCTACGCTTGGTACGGCCCTGTGCTGGTGGTGATCATCGCGGGCTTGCCGTACGTGATCCTGAACATGTCCGAGGGCGTGCGTGACGTCTCGAAGGAGCTCCGGGACATGGCGAATGCGTACGAGGTCCCTCGCGACCGGGTGATGCGGCACCTGATCCTGCCGTCGCTCAGCCCGTTCTTCTTCGCGTCGCTCCGCTACGGACTCGCGAACGGCTGGAAGGGACTGATCCTCGCCGAGGTGTTCGCGGCGACATCCGGCGCCGGCTGGCACATCACCTCGATGCGCGACTACGGCGACTTCGC
>CBHFMJ010000038.1:0-11494 GCA_965994715.1 uncultured bacterium
TGAAGGTGTCCTTCATGTACTCCGTGAACTGTCCCCACGTCGACTTGTCGAGCCCGTATTCCTTGATCACCGCCGCTCGCTCCTCGAGCGAGAGGTTGAAGCCCTGACCTCGCGTGAGGAACGACACCGGGTCCCCCGGCGACCACACGCGGAAGAGGAAGAAGTTGAAGATCAGGATGGCGAGCAGGGTAACGAACGCCTGCACGATCTTGCGTATGACGTACTGACGCGTCCCCACCCCGGCTGTCGGATCCCCTTCCCTCTCCTACCCGCTCGCGCTCGTTCGTACGCTGCCTGGGCCTCACGCCTCCTCTTCGGCGCGTCGCCGTCGCACGACGACGAAGCCGATCACCACGATCACGACGGTAGCGATCGCGATCCACAGGACCGGGGAGATGCCGCCGTCCCCGTCACCCGCCGTTCCTGCCCCCTCGGAGGCAGGCCGGATGTTCAGCAGGGAGTAGTACCCGTACTGGAACAGGATCGATCCGTCCGCGGTGGGCTGCTTGACGAACCCCGCCCACAGGTCGCTCCGGTACGCCTGCAGGTAGTTGTCGTACCAGAGCACCATCTCGGGACGGTCTTCGTAGAGCATGTTCTGCATCTGGGCGATGAGCGACTCACGTTCCTCGAGGGACGGCGCGCTCTGCTGATCCTTGAACAGCTGGTCGTACTCCTCGTTCGAGTAGCAGGTATCGCTCCAGATGCCGCACTGGGACGACGTGTACGTCGAGAGTTGGAAGTTGGGATCAGGTTCGACGCCCCAACCCCAGATGTACATATCCCAGTCGTTCGAGTACCAGACATCGGTGAGCCTGTTGTCGTTCACCGCCTCGGTTTCCAACGACACGCCGATATCGCGGAGCCACTCCACGATGAACTCGCCGGCGTCGATCGTTTCCGGAGCCTCGGTTCGGACGATGAACCGCAGCTCCATCGGCTCTCCGCTCGGGTGCTCGCGGATCCCGTCGCCGTCGCTATCGGTGTAGCCCGCCTCATCGAGGATCCGGTTCGCCTCCTCGGGATCGTAGGCGATCACGTTCTCGGGATCCGCATGCCACTTGGGCGACGGGATCACCGTGTACCCGGGTTCCCCGTACCCCAGCCTGACCCGATCGACCAGCACCTCGCGGTCGATCGCGTGCTCCACCGCGAGACGGAAGGCCGGGTCCGTCGTCGCAGGATGGTGGTTGAACCCCTCGTCCGCGCAGTACGCGACGTCGTTCGTGCACTGGTTGAAGCTCATCTGGGTGAACGTGGTCGGGTTCCCGACGTTCGCCGTGATGTTCGGCTCGTCGATGATCGAATCGAACAGGTTCGCGCTGATGTCATCGGCGAAGTCGATCTCGCCTTGCTTCAGCGCTTCGATCATCGCGTCTTCGTTCTGGAACACCCGGAACACGAACTCGTCGATCTCCGGCGCTCCGCCCCAGTAGTCGGGATTGGCCTCGAGTCGCCAGAAATCGCCGCGACGCCACTCGACGAGCTTGTACGGTCCGGTGCCGATCGGGTCCGGGAAGCCCTTCCACTTCTTGAAGTCGGCCTTGGACTCGTACTGGCTCAGGACGTGCTCAGGCAAGATGTAGACGTAGGGGGGATAGACGGGGGCGCCGGTCGGGACCGTCGTCTTCCAAACGAGCGTCGTATCGTCGGGCGCGGTGATCTCATCCGTGAACGGGAGGTAGTCGATGAAGTTCCCGACCTTCTTATCGAGGATCCAGTTGAACGTGTAGGCGATGTCGCCGGCTGTGAAGGGCTCACCGTCGTGCCAGGTCACGTCGTCGCGGATCGTGAACGTCCAGGTGAGTCCGTCTTCGCTCTGCTCCCAGTCGGTCGCCAGGTGGCCCTTCGTGTCGAAGTCCTCCTGCTCCCAGCCAAGGAAGGTCTCCCACATCATGTCCGCGGTGGAGTACTCGGGCGTCTCGATCATGAACATCGGGTTGAACGTGATGGCGTCGTTGGTCATCCCGACGGTGAACGTGATCTTCTCGTCCTCAGCAGAGGGGCTCGCCTCCTGGCCGTTTGCCGCCCCTTGGACGAGCATCCCCAAAACGATCGCGAGCACCAGCGACGCGGTGACCTTCTGACGCTTCTGCTTCATCTCGCCCCACACCCTTCGGACTCGTTCGGGGATGGGATCAGCCCCCACATCGGAGACATCCCTCCCTGGATGGCGTGACCTGGTTGAACCACCACTCAATCCGATGGTTTGTATAGCACTGAGGGCCTGAGAGCGCTAGGCAAGCCAATGACCCTTTCGGGTCAGCCCTCCCCGGTTCGCGGGACGTGAACGGCGCTCGGCGGTGCGCTCCGGCTTGTTCCCGATCCAGTCGTTCTGCTTAGCTCCCAGGCATGAAGGTGCTTCTCGCAGACGCGATCCACCCCTCGACCGTGGAGATCCTCACCGAGCGTGGGCACGACTGCGTCCTCGAGCCGAAGCTCTCATCCGACGACCTGCCCGAACGGATGCCGGGCTTCCAGGCCCTGGTCGTGAGGAGCACGAAAGTGACTGCGGCGGCCGTCGAGGCGGGGAACGCCCTGGAGCTGATCGTGCGGGCCGGCGCCGGGACCAACACGATCGACGTCGAGGCCGCGTCCGAGGTCGGGATCTACGTGACGAACGTGCCGGGCCGCAACGCGATCGCCGTCGCCGAGCTCACGATGGGGCTCCTCCTCGCGATCGATCGCCGGATCCCGGACAACGTCGCGGATCTTCGTGCCGGTTCGTGGAACAAGTCCACCTACGGGAAGGCGGACGGTCTGTTCGGCAAGGTCATGGGGATCGTCGGGCTCGGCGAGATCGGGTTCGCGGTCGCCGAACGCGCGGGCGAATTCGGCATGGCCCTCCGGGCGGTCCGCAAGGAGCGGGACGACGAGGCCGAAGAGCGGATCAAGGCGCTCGAGATCGACCTCGTGGACTCGCTCGAGGAGCTCGTCGGAACCTCGGACGTGGTCTCGATCCACGTGCCCTCGTCGCCGGAGACGGAGTCGATGTTCGATACCCGCGTCCTCGGCGCCATGAAGGAGGGGGCGATATTGTTGAACACGTCGCGTGGGAACGTCGTCGACGAGGACGCGTTGCTCGACGCCCTCGAAACCCGCGAGCTTCGAGCCGGTCTCGATGTCTATCCGGGCGAGCCCGGGTCGGGCTCCGCCTCGTGGTCGTCACCGCTCGCGCAACATCCCCGCGTCGTCGGGACGCATCACATCGGGGCGTCGACGGCCCAGGCCCAGAAGGCCGTCGCCGACGGCGTCGTGGAGATCATCGAGTCCTACGTCAGGGGCGAGATCCTCAACTGCGTGAACCTGGCCCCCACACGACTCGGGACCCACACCCTGCACGTGCGGCACTTCGATCGGGTGGGCGTGCTCGCGGGCGTCTTCGACATCCTTCGGCGCCGTGACCTGAACGTCGAGCAGATGGAGAACCGCGTCTTCGAGGGGCGGAACGCGGCCGTCGCGACCATCGACGTCGTCGGCGACGTGGGCTCCGACCTGATCGCGGCCCTGGAAGCGCTGAGCGACGTGATCCACGTGTCCGCCGTCCCCACGGACCACCGGCCGACGTGAGGATCCACAACTTCTGCGCCGGCCCCTGCACGCTCCCGCTCGACGTGCTCGAGGAGGTGCAGAGCGAGCTCCTCGACTTCGAGGGTTCCGGTATGTCGGTGATCGAGATGAGCCATCGGAGCGCGGAGTACGAGGCCGTCCACGAGGAGGCGCTCGCGCTCTTCCGAGAGAACGCCGCCGTGCCCGATGACTTCACGATCCTGTTCCTGCAGGGTGGCGCCACACTCCAGTTCGCCGTGGTGCCGATGAACCTCCTCGGGGAAGGCGCGCGCGCGGGCTACGTCCGGTCCGGGACCTGGGGGAAGGGCGCGTTGAAGGACGCGGCCGCATGGGGTGAGGCCTACGCGGCGTGGGACGGGGAGCCGATCGCGTTCTCGCGGATGCCGTCGGACGACGAGCTGGAGCTCCGGCCGGACACCCGCTACCTGCACGTCACCTCGAACGAGACGATCGAGGGGATCCGGATGTCCTCGTTCCCCGACATCGATCTCCCGCTCGTGGGCGACATGTCATCGGACTACCTGAGCCGTCCGGTCCCGTGGGAGCGGTTCGACCTCGTCTACGGCGGGGCGCAGAAGAACCTGGGACCCGCGGGCCTCGCGGTGATGGTCGTCCGCACCGCCGCCCTCGAGGAGATGCAGACCGATCTCCCTAGCTACCTTCGACTCGGCGCACACGCCGACAAGCACAGCCTGATGAACACACCGCCGATGTTCGCGATCTACGTCACCGGGAAGGTGCTCCGGTGGATGCGGGACCGAGGCGGTGTCGCCGGGATGGAGGAGCGGGCGGCCAGTCGGTCGGGCGCCGTCTACGACGCGATCGACGGGAGCGACGGCTTCTATCGCTCGCCCGTCGAGCCGGCCCACCGATCGCACATGAACGTCGTGTTCCGGACGCCGTCGGAAGAGCTCGACGCCGCGTTCCTCGCGGGAGCCGAGGAGCACGGGATGAGGAACCTCAAGGGCCATCGAAGCGTGGGAGGGATCCGGGCGAGCATCTACAACGCCATGACCGACGAAGGGGTCGACGCCCTGGTCGGGTTCATGGCGGCGTTCCGAGATACCGCCGGATGAGCACCCTCGTCCCGTTCCCCGCGCGGATCGTCCGGCCCGAATGGGCGGAGCACGTCGTTTCGCCGATGCACGATGCGCTCTCGCGCGAAGAGCGAGCCGAGATCCTCGCCGACCGTCCGTACGCCTGGCTGCACGTGTCGCGGACGCCCGATGACGCGCCGGAAGGACAGGAGGTCGATCCGGCCGCGCTCGACGAGGCGAACGTCGCGGCCCTCCGTAGGCTGCTCGATGCCGACCTCTTCGAGGGATTCCCGGAGCCCGCCCTCTACGTCTATCGCCTGCGGTCGGCCGACCACGAGCAGACCGGCATCGTCGGCGAGGTGCCTCCCCAGGCATTCGTCGACGGGCGCATCCTCGGGCACGAAGGGGTCCAGCCCGAGCGCGTGGACGCGCTCGGGCTGCACCTCGCTCGGCTCGGCGCTCGCTCGACCCTCGTGGCATTGATGTTCCGCGTGGACGACGATGTGCGGAAGATCGTGCACGCCACGACCGGGGCGGCTCCGCTCCGGTGGTTCCGGTCCGCTGACCTCGAGCAGACGGTCTGGCGGATCGACGACCGGAGCGCCGTCGAGACGATCCGGGAGCGCCTCGACCACCATCCTCTCTACATCACGGACGGCCATCATCGGGCCATGGCCTCCGTCGAGCTCTGGGAGCGAGCCGGCCGGCCGAACGGGGCCGGCGTGCCGGTGGTCCTGTTCCCCGACGAGGAGCTTCGGATGCTGGGCTTCCACCGCCGGGTCGTCGGACCCCTTCCGTTCGACGTGGACGAGCTCCTTCGGCGTCTCCGCGAACGTCTGATCGTGGAGGAGGTGGCCGCGCAGCCCGGCGAGCGCGGCGTCTTCGGCCTCTACGTCGGCGGCCGCTGGTTCCGGCTCACGCCCGGAGAAGACGAGGCGACCGCAGGCGTGGAGTCGTTGGACGTCTCGCGGCTCCATCGCCTCGTGATGGAGCCGATCTTCGGCTTCGGAGAGGCCGGCGATGCGGGCCTCGAGTTCGTCTCCGACGCGGTGCCGGTCGAGGAGCTCATGAGCCGGGTCGACGAGGACGGCGGCGCGGCATTCACGCTGATGCCGCCGACGTTCGATCAGTTCGTCGAGGTCGCCGACCGGCACGAGCAGATGCCGGCGAAGGCGACCTACTTCGACCCTAAGCCGCAGTCGGGGCTGTTCCTGAGGATCGGCGAGGACGAAGGGATCAGCGAGAACCGATCGATCGATCCCTGACCGCTCGGGACTCGATCTGCCGGATGAACGGCGTCTTGCCGTCGATGTAGGCGTAGATGTCGCGCGGATGACGCTCGGCCAGGTCCCGCTTCAGATGCTCGTACGCTTCGGCGTCCTCGGGATGATCACGGAGCCAGTCGCGGAACGCGATGTGTCGACGCTCCCACTCGCTGCCGGTGAGGCAGACGTGGATCTGGAACGACCGCCGCCCGCCGTCATCGCGGCTGAAGTACTCGTGCTGGTCGCTCCAGGGGTCGACCACCCAGCGATATCCCAGCTCCCGGAGCGGCTCGACGTAGTCGGTGCGCGGGGTCATCGAGCTGACCGACGCCTGGATGTCGACGATCGGCTTCGCGGCGAGGCCGGGCACCGACGTGGAGCCGACGTGCTCGATCCGAACGAGCTGCTCCCCAAGCGCTTCTCGGACGCGCCCGGACTCGGCCTCGTAGCGGGCGGGCCAGCCGGGATCGTAGGGATCGATCGAGTACGACCGGCTCCGGCCCTCCCCCTCGCCGGGTCGCGCGCGGGATCCCCGGAGCCTGGCGAGGAGCGTCAACGCGTCGAACAGACTCTGCTGAGCGGCGTCCTGCTCGGCGGTCTCTTCCGGGTGCCATTGCACGCCGAGCATCCAGGTCGCGCGCGTGTCCTCCGGGTCGGGAACGACCCGCTCGATCGACTCGATCAGGCCGTCCCCGGTCCGGCCCGTCACGGCCAGGCCGTCACCCAGGCGATCGATCCCTTGATGGTGATGGGAGAGGCAGGCGAGCGACGCCGACTTCGTGACGGCGGCGAGTCGGCTCCCCGGTTCGGTGCTCACTTCGTGGATCGTCTGGCTCTCGTCGAGCGGCACACCGTGCACCTGCAAGCCCGGGACGTCGGGGAGGTGTCCATGCAGGGTGCCTCCGAACGCGACGTTCATGATCTGGATGCCGCGGCAGATACAGAGCGTCGGCATCGCGATCCGATCGGCGGCGTGAAGCAGCGCGATCTCGGCTTCGTCGCGGTCCGGCTCGACGCCGTAGACGTGCTCGTTCGCGGTTCCGCCGTATCGCGCCGGATCGATGTCACCACCGCCGACGAGTAGGAGGCCGTCGAACGGCTCGAGGAGCTCCTCCGGATCCCCTTCCTCACCCGGTGCGAGGATCACCGTCCGAGCGCCGGCGCGGCGCAGGGCGTCCAGGTACAGGGCCGGGACGCCGTACCCGCCCTCGGGCCACCGGGCGACGCGATCGCCGCCCAGGTGATACGCCACCACGGCGATCAGCGGTCGGTAGCGCTGTTCGGCCACGATGTCGAGTGTAGCGACGGACCTCCGCGGCGCTACACGCCCGCGGCCAGGTTCGTGAAGCGCTGGAACACCTCACGGCCGCGGCTCTCGTGCTCGGCCATGAACCGCTCCGCCTCCTGACGGACCTGCTCCGGGCTCTTCCCCCACTCGGATCGGAGATCGCCGACCTTCGTGAACTCCTGGAGCCAGAACTCGAGCTCGGACCGGTTCACTTCGCAGTGGAACTGGGTGCCCCACGCCAGATCCCCCACGCGGAAGGCCTGATTGGGAACGCGATCGCCCGTGGCGAGCAACGTGGCTCCCTCGGGGAGATCGAAGGCGTCCCCGTGCCATTGGAACGCGAGGTCGCTGTCCGCGAAGTGCGAGAAGAGGAGATCGTGCGCCGCGTCATCGGTGGGATGGATAGGTTCGAAGCCGATCTCGCGGACGGGTCCCTCACCGACCCTCGCGTCGAAGGCCCACGCGAGGAGCTGGCCACCGAAGCAGACGCCGAGGAAGGGGATCCGGCGTTCGACGGCCTCACGGATCAGATCGGCGGTCTCCTTGATGAACGGCTGCTCGTCGGCGTGCTCGACGTTGAACGTGGAGCCGAAGACGACGAGCCCGCCGATGTCGTCGAGCGGCGGTCTCGGGTCCTCGCCGTCGAGGGCGTTCCACACGCGGACCGTCGCGCCGGCGGACTCCACGGCCGCGGGGGCGACCCCGAACGTCTCCGACGCATCGCATCGCACGAAGAGGATGACGGCCATCGAGCGGAGTCTAGCCCGGCCCCTTCCCGGGTCGCGGCGACGGGCGCCCTCTGGCACACTGCGCAGGCGCGAGCAGCCGACCGAGAGCGAGGGGGCCGGACGATGACGGGCAAGGCGATGCGACTCAAGCGTGTGATCGACCCGGCGGGGGTGTCCGTGATCTGCGCGCTCGACCACGGGATGACGTCTCCCACGTTCCTGGAGCCGCTCGCGAACATCAAGGCCCGGGCATCCGAGACGGTGGCCGGGGGGGCCAACGTCATCATGATGAGCAAAGGGATGATCGCGATCGCGGAGCCCGCGTTCTCCCCGACCACGTCATTGGCGCTGCTCCTCTCCGCGTCCGCGAGCCCGGGCGGCGATCGTCCGGAGATCGTACAGATCGCCGAGGTCGAGGAGGCGCTGATCCTCGGTGCCGACGCCGTCGTCCTGTTCACGGCGCTCGGCGGCGACACGGAAGCATCGATGATCGAGATCCTGTCGAGCGTGGGCCGCGAATGCGCGGCGCTCGGGATGCCGTTCATCGCCGAGGCGGAGTTCCCCACGACGTACGCGAGCGTCGAGGAGCTGAAGGACCTCTACGGCTTCGAGTATCTGCGACGGAACGTGCGGTTGTGTGCCGAGCTCGGGGCCGACATCGTGAAGACCAACTGGCCGGGTGACGCCGAGGGCTTCGCGAAGCTCGTCGAGGCCACGAACGGGATCCCGGTGGTGCTCGCCGGCGGCTCCCGCCTCAAGGATGCCGAGCTCCTGACGCGGATGGAGCACGCTGTCGCCGCCGGCGCGATCGGCTGCTCGGTCGGCCGGAACATCTTCATGCATCGATCTCCGGAAGCGATCACGCGGGCGTTGTCGCGCGTGATCCGAGAGCGCTGGAGTGCGGACAAGGCCGTCGCCGCCCTGCAGGAGGAGCTGAGCACCTGATGCGCGCGGCGTTCATGACCGCGGTCAACGAGGTCGAGGTCCGCGAGGACGCCGAGGAGCCGTCGCTCGACCCCCGCGGGGCCGTGCTCCGCGTGGAGGCATGCGGCATCTGCGGCACGGACGCGCGCACGTTCTTCAACGGCGACCCAAAGGCTCCCGTCCCGTGGCAGCTCGGGCACGAGCCGGTGGGTGTGCTCGAGGAGGTGGGACCCGATGCCGACCTTCCACCCGGTGTCGCGGCCGGCGATCGCGTCTTCCTCGGATCGATCCTCACGTGCGGCGAGTGCCGCTGGTGCCTCGAGGGGTTCCAGAACCTGTGTGAGGATCACCTCCTCTACGGCTACGACCCGTTCCCGGGCGCCTACGCCGAGCGGGCCGGTGTGCCGCCGATCGCGACGAAGAACCTGATCCCGCTGCCGCCGGAGCTGCCCAGCGATCTCGCCACCGTCGCGGATCCCTTCGCGTGCGCGTTGAACGGGATCGAGCAGCTCGACATCCGGCTCGGCGACACGGTCGTGATCCTGGGAACCGGACCGATCGGCTGCTGGCAGGCGGTGATGGCCCGCGACCGCGGCGCGTCGAAGGTCTATCTCACCGATGTCTCCTCGGAGCGGCTCGACATCGCGCTCGACGCGATCGGGCACGCCGTGGACGACGCCTGGGTCTCGGGCGATGACAACGGTGTCCGGGACGTGCTGTCTCGGACGGACGGCGTGGGCGTGGACCGCGTCAGCGTGGCGGCGCCGGCCAAGCCCGCGCAGCAGGCCGCCCTGGAGATGGCGTCCAAGCGCGCGGTCGTCGTGTACTTCGCGGGCCTGCCCAAGCACGATCCGGTGAGCCCCCTCGACATGAACGAGCTCCACTACAAGGAGCTGTCCGTTCGCGGTGCCTACGGGGCGACCCACCGCCAGTACCGGATCACGATGGACTATCTGGCCCGCAGGCAGGATGAGCTCGCGAAGGTGGTCACCCATCGGTGGCCGCTCGAGAAGATCGCCGAAGCGTTCGAGACGATCCGAGCGGGCACCGGGTTGAAGATGGTCGTCACACCGTGAAGCCATCCGAGGGATGAGGCTGCCGTGAGCGAAGCGTTCGTGATCGGCTGCGACGTCGGCAGTCAGGGCACGAACGCCGCGCTCTACGGCGCCGACGGCGACCTGGTGGCGTCGGCGTACGAGGCCTACGACCTCTCGTTCCCTCACCCCGGGTGGGCCGAGCAGGACCCGGACCTGTGGACGTCCGCGATCGAGCGCGCCTGTCGGCGTCTCGTCTCCGAGTGCCCCGGCGGAGCGGCCGCGATCCGTGGCCTCTCCTTCGGCTCCCAGCTCGACGGCATGGTGGTCTGCGACGCGTCGGGGCTCCGCCTGCGCCCCGCGCTGATCTGGATGGACCGCCGGGCCGAGGCGCAGGCGGCAGCCCTCGCCGAACGGATCTCGGGTCAGGACTTCTACCGAGCCGTCGGTGCGAACCTCGACTCATCCCACGCCGTCTTCAAGGCGCTCTGGGTCCGCGACGAGGAGCCCGATCTGTGGAGCGAGGCCGCGCACCTGATGTCGCCGGGCACATACGTGCTCCGACACGCGGCCGGCGTGACGGCGGTCGATCCCTCCAACGCGTCGTCGATGGCCCTCCTCGATCCACGCACGAAGACCTGGTCGCCCGAGGTGCTCGAGGCGACGGAGATCGACCGGACGATGCTCCCCGAGCTCGGGGACGCCACGGAGGCCGTCGGGACCGTGACGTCCGCGTTCGCGGAGGCGAGCGGGCTCGCTCCCGAGACGGCCGTCGCGATCGGGTGCGGCGACGAGATGGCCGCGACGCTCGGCGCCGGTGTGTTCGAGCCCGGCGAGGTCTGCGACGTCGTCGGCACCGCCGAGCCCGTGTGCGCCGCGAGCGCCGAGCCGCGCGAGGATCCGACGATGTTGGTGGAGTGCCATCCGCACGCGGACCCCGACGCGTGGCTCCTCGAGAACCCGGGGTTCGTCTCCGGTGGCAACCTCCGTTGGTGGCGTGATCAGTTCGCCCCGGACGAGCGCCGGAACGAGGAACAGGGGCTGGGGGACGCCTACGACCAGCTGAGCGAGGGGGCGTCGCGGATCGCTCCCGGGAGCGACGGCGTCGTCTTCCTCCCGGCGATGCAGGGGGCGATGGCCCCCGAATGGAACGGCGCCGCCCGGGGTGTCTTCTACGGGCTCACCCTCGCCCACACGCGCGATCACATGACGCGAGCGATCCTCGAGGGGAGCGCGTTCGGCCTCCGCGACATCCTGGAAGCGATGAAGGCTGCTGGCCTCGGCGTCCGGCGTCTCACGATCGTCGGGGGTGGTGCCAAGGGTCCGCTCTGGCGGCAGATCAAGGCGGACGTCACGGGGCTGCCGGTCCGGGTCCCGGAGAGCGTGGAGACCACTGCCACCGGCGCCGCGATCCTCGCCGCCGTGGGCTCCGGCGTGCACGCCACCGTGGCGGAAGCGGTGGACTCGTTCGTGTCGTTCCGGCCCGAGGAGCACGAGCCGGATCCCGCGGCTCGCGACGCGTACGACGAGGCGTACCAGCGCTATCGGGACGTGTACTTCGCTCTGAGACCTGTGTTCGGCCCTTGAGGTCGGCTCGACGGGGCTAGAGCAGATCCATGTCTCCCGGTGAGGACCCCCGTTCCGTCAG
>CBHFMJ010000039.1:0-11439 GCA_965994715.1 uncultured bacterium
ACGGCTGGCAGACCCGGCACTATGCCGCGGAGAGCGGGGGGTGATGAGAGAGGCCCGGGCCGTGGCCCGGGCCTCCCGCGCGGGGCATTGTCCGATGACCCGCGGCTCTGGGCGAGGTCCGGATCCGAAGCCGATCCTCGCCGCTCGAAACCCTCCATTCCAGCTACCCCGAGCCGACGCGGAGCAACGGCCGATGCACCCCGAGTCCCATTTTGCGATTCCGCCTGGCAGATTCGGCACTACGCCGCTGAGAACGTGAGGCGAGGGACGAACCGGCTGCCGCGCCGCCGTTCCTCCACCGGCGACGCGGCGACTCTGCACCTCAAGCTGAATGAGGTCGTTCGGGTCGAACCGAGCGCTCGTGATCAGTCAGCCGAAGAGAGACTATGGAGGAGTTATCGCTTCGTGCCGCTTCGTTTCGACGAGGATGCCGACCGCTTGCGCGCGGGCGAGGTCCGCGCGCTGCTCTTCCTTGCCCTTGCCGAAGTCTTCTTGGCAGAAGACTTCTTGGCAGAAGACGTCTTGGCCGACGATGACCCCGCGGGCGACTTCCTTGCCGGAGACTTCCTCGCGCTACTCTTCGCCGACGTTTTCGCGCCCGAGGGTCGCCTCGCGGGTGATCTCCTCGTCGAGGACGACTTCTTGGCCTTCTGCTTGCGCTGGCGAGCGAGAGCGGTCCCGCCCACCGCGGCACCTAGTGCGGCCGCTCCGGTAGCTGCGAGCATCGGGTTCTCGGCCACCGTCGTGGCAACCTTCTTCGCCCCAGATCCCACCGCCGAAACGGCATCACCGGCTTTCTCCACGACGGTCGCGATCGTCGAGCCTCCATCCATCACCTCGTCCTTCCGGTCCCTTTGCTGATTGCGGGCCATGTCTTCCTCCTCCAGTCGGGTGTCATGCTTCAGGTCACTTCCTTGCTGCGGCCTCGGGTACTTCCGCGCGGGTAGCGGCAGATTGGCCGTCGGCCTTGTCCGATCGCGGCTGGTTCAAGACTCCCTTCGTCCCGATCGCGTCGAGGACCTTCGGAATCAGCAGGCCGACCGTGAAAGCGCCCGCGATCACGAGCACCGGTTCGCGTCGTGCGAAGGCGACCGCCTCCTGCGCCAGCCGCTTCGCGTCGTCGACGAGGTCGTCGGTGCTCGCGCTCGCGAGGCGCGCCGCCAGGCGGTCCGCTCGCGCCGCGACTTTCTCTACGATCTCGGCCTCATCGCCGTGGCCCTGCTCATGGAGGTTCGATGCCGACGCACGCATCGCGTTCGCCAGAGCCTTCAGTTCGACGGCGGCCCGGCTCGACCGTGCGTCGACCTCGACGCGGACACGGTCGACGGCCACGCTCCCGGCAGCGCCGACCACCATCTTGCCCGCCTCCTGCAGTTGCTGCGCCGATGAAGGTGCTTCGCTGTGCTCGATGTTCGCCACGTTCGCCTCCATTGATCTCGCTGGCGTCCTTGCCCCCAGATGGCAAGACGCAAACGTGGAGTGTGAGCCGCGCCACGCCCGGGTAGGAGGGAGGCGCACCCACGACGCGCGAGGAGACGACGATGGCATACGTCCCGACCGAGCAGGAGCGACTGCGCGAGTCGCCCACGAGTGAGCTGTTCCGCCGGCTGCTCACGGACGTTCGGCTGATATTCGGGCGTCAGGCCCAGCTCGCGAAGCTGGAGCTCGAGGACAAAGGGTCTCGCCTGCGAACGGCAGGAGTGGAGATCGCGGCCGCTGTCGTCGTCGCGGTATTCGGCGTCGGCGTGTCGATCGCGGCCGCGGTGCTGGCCCTCACGATCGTGCTGCCGGCCTGGGCCGCAGCCCTCATCGTCGGTGCGGTGCTCGTGGCGGTGGCCGCGGTTCTGTTCCTCATGGGTCGCGCCAGGTTGCGGTCGTTGGGGTCACTGGCGCCAACCGAGACGATCGAGGCGGCACGGGAGGACGTGGCGTGGATCCGTCGGGAGACCGAACGGCTCCGGTCGACCGGGTAGCCCAGATCCGCGCCGAGATCGAATCGGCGCGGGCGAGGGTCGCCGGGACGCTGGACGCGTTGAGGTTCAAGGCTGACGTGCCAGCGCGACTCGGCGACTCGGTGGGCACGGCAGCCACGACATTCACCGAGCACCTGATCGACCGATTGACGTCGAGCGAGAGCGACGGGTCGACCCCCGAGGGTTCTACCACGAGCCCAGCGCCAGATGAGATGCACGTCGCTCGGGAGGTCGACTGGGGAGCCGGCTGATCTCCGGATCGATAGGCACGCAGTCCGGGTGGGGTCTTTACCTCGTCGACAAGCTCGCGACTCGGTGGGGAACGAACCTCGAGGACTCAGCTGGGATCTGGCTCGAACTCGAGTACCCGACCCGCGGTCCGAGCATCTAGTCCCGTGGGTTCAACGCTTCGGCGATCCCTGCAGAGGTGCCCTCCACCTTCTCCACCACGTCGAACCGCTCCGTCTCCGCGACCACCCTCTCCACGTCGGGGATCACGTGATCCTTCACCACGACGAATCGGCGCGCGTTCCGGCGAACATCCTCGTACTCGGAGACCGTGATTTCGATGAGCAGTTCGCAGTCGAGGTTGCCACACTCACACATCATGGGAGCGTCGCCTTCGGGGGTGCGCGACGCTTTCGACTCCTCGATGCCCTCGTTGATCTCCCGGACGATCGCCTCGTTCTTTGCGATCCGGGCCTCCCGATCGGTCATGGCCGCAGCATAGCGTCCCAGCTCCCCCTGTCGGAGCGAAGTAACGGAGTCTCCGTGCTCGCCTGCGCTTGCCCGGAGCGATGCTCCACATGATCCTGAGCACGATCGGAGGCACGCGGGCTAACGGTCGAGCAAGCGGCGTGGCGGCTCGGCGTGAGCATCGGTGAGTACCCAGGAGATCGAGGCCGGCGGGGAGCCGCTCGGTTAGTACCTCGATGTCGCGGGTAGCGGATGTCCAACCGTGAACTCGGGAGGGGGAGGGACCGTGACTCGCAAGACGTTGATCGTCGTGATTCTTGGCGGGCTGGCTTCGTCGCTGATCAGCGTCGCACCCGCAGGTGCGCAGACTTGCTCGATGACCGGAACCGGCGGGGCGGACAACCTGGTCGGGACGCCGAACCGGGACGTCATCTGCGCTCGCGGAGGCAATGACCGGGTGGTCGGGCGCGCAGGGAGAGACGAGCTCAAAGGGGAAAAGGGGCGCGACACCATCTACGGCGGCGCCAGGCGGGACAACGTTCGAGGTGGCCAGGGGAACGACGTCCTTCAAGGTCAGGCCGGAGGGGACGTGATCCGGGGAGCATCCGGAGACGACAGACTCTTCGGAGGTAGCGGGAGGGACGCTCTCCGCGGCGGATTCGGAAATGACGTGATCGATGCGTCCGATAACACGAGGGATGGCGTGCGAGGAGGCGCAGGAGCTGACACCTGTTTCGTCGACCCGGTCGACACCGTGACGGGGTGCGACCGGATCATCGTCTCGTAGCTTGGAAGGAGCGGACGCGGCCTGGTTCCGCGTCGAGAAGCCGCTGGGGCCTTCGGGTTCCAGGCGGCTTCTCACTTTCTTCCCAATGGCCCTGACCGGTAGCGCGTCGCCTGAGCGCCTGGGATTAGGTTGACTTCCCCCTCAGAAGGAGTCGGTGATGGCTCGTTGGCGCTTCTTCGGCAGTGCGCTCTTGATCGTCGCGATGTTCGTGGCAAGCGCGACCCCCGCATCGGCAGCGATCCAGGTGAGGCTCGTGGTCGGCGGACCGTACACGTTCAGCCGGGGCCAGGCGCTCGCGGTTGCCTTCGTGGACTGCACAGACTCCGAGACGGGGCTCGGATCTGCGGTCAGCCGCGACACTGACGATGACGTTGAGTCAAGGCAATCGCACCGTCACGAAGATCACAGAGTTCCAGTGCTGGGGCGACGATGACATCACCATCCCGTTCCGTGGTTTCCATCCCGGCCTCGCCACCATCGACGCCACGCTCACGGCTTGTGATGCGGAGAATCTGACGGATTGCGCCACGACGAGGGTCGTAACCGAGACCGCATCCGTCATCCGACGTTGAACGACGTCCTGCCGATGGCGCTGATCGATCGGCTGGCTCGCCGCTGACCCTTGGAGATCGCCCCGTTTGCACCGCAGATCCCTCCATGGCTAGGTTCCGCGTCGAGAACCGCTGGGCCTTCGGGTTTCCGGCGGTTCTCACTTTCTCCCCGATGACCTACGGTCCTCCGAGGGCGGCGCTCCCAGGGGATGCTCGAGGACGATCGGCGTCGAGCGGGCTGGTCGGTTGAGCAGGCGGCGCGACGGCTCGGCGTGAGCGTTCGAACCTACCGGGAGCTAGAAGTGGGGGAACGCTCGCCGAACGTCGAGACGTGGGACCGGATCTGCAAGACGTACGGCTGGCCGCAGACGTTCGTGGCGGTTCTGTCGCGGCCGTTGCTCAGGGATACATGCTCGTGCTTCCATCCGACTGATGCCCGACAGTCCACAGGATCTCCTTGTTCAGTGGGTGCTCGGCTGCCCGATCGTGGGAGCACTCCTGCTCGTCGGCGGGGCGCGCGCGGCGGGGACAGCTCTGGTCGGCTCCTCGGTTCTCTGCTTCCTCGCCTTCCTCTTGAAGGCGTACTACGGAGGCGACCACCTCGACACCCTCGTGCACGGCGCAGTCATCCTGGGGAGCGTCGGCCTAGTCGGGTTCGGCCTCGCAGGGCTCGCCTTGGGGACTCACGCCCCGCTCGGTCGATATCCCATGGCGCTGGTCCTGGCATTCGCCACCGTCGTCGTCGGGACGCTGCTGATCCTCCGGATCCACGCGGAGGCGGCTCGGATCTGTTATCCGTGCTTCCGGGGGTTCGAGGACTTCTGGGTCCAGGCCCTGCTTGCGTTCAACGTCGCCTTCCTCGCGCTGCTATTCCTGGTGCCGGCGTGGCGAGCGTCGCGGTCATCGCGGGAGCACGAAGAGGACGACCCCCTCGTGAAGTTACTGATTCCTCGTGGCGGGCCGCCGTTCTGACCTGACGCTAAGCCCCTCTCCAGGGACATCGTCGCCGCGATGGCCTAGCCTCCCCGTCGTAGTGGCGATGTTCCGCAAGATGCTCGACGAAGATCGACGCCGCGCGGGCAGGTCGAAGTCAGGCCGCGTGGCGGCGATCGCGTCCGACGGCTTTGGACAGCCGCACGGCGCAGAGGGCGGCTCGTGGAGCTGCTTGAGGCTGTTCCCGTACCCGCGATGTCGCCGACCGGCTCGCGAAGCTCTTACCGATGACCGACCTGGTATACCGGTAACTAGGTAGGCGCGGAGAGGAGGCGGGTATGGCCAACACCCCCGAGCCTTCCATCGAGCGCCGCAGGGGAAAGCTCGTAATCGAGGTCCCGCGCCTGCCGAGCCGCCCGACGCTCCGCGAGTGTCGCGCCCGAGCCAAGGTGATCGCGGCGAGGAAAGAAGGCGTCAGGAGCGAGCCGGATGTGACCGCATACGATGGTCGGCCGTCCGCGGTCGGGGGTCCGATGCGGGACCCGCAGGGATGGATCTTCACGTTCGATCTGAACGGCGGTGGCTCGAAGCAGGAAGGGTGGTCAACTACTGATGGCTGAATTGCCATGCAAACGGCAGCGCATAACTTCAGCCGTTTCGCTCAGCCGTGGCCAGCTTCTCCGCAGGTCAGCACACCGTTTAGGTCGCGGTGCGTCTGAAGCAAGCGCTCTCCCACTGAGCTACGCGCCCTCAACCGAGGAGGATAGGCCACCGATCGCGGAAGGTGACCTCCGCTCGTTCCTCCAGGGGAGCGGACCCACCGGCCGATCGAACCACTCGGCCGACGGCCCGCAACCACCTATCGCTGCCTGAGCTGGCGCCCAGTCAACAACGGAAGGCCCTGATGGCCTTGCTGGACCCGAAGGTCGTTCCGCCGACGAACTGGGCGATCACTCTGCAGGCGCCTGGTCGCGGTCTCTGGAACCGGGTGCGATAGGCGCTGTCCGTGAACCCGTCCCCGTTCAGGTCGGTTCGCCCGCGCAACGCCGGCCGGCGAGTCTGGAGTCGGACCCACACACCGTTCCTCTTCCGGAAGAGCCGCACCACCATGTGGTTGCCGGGTCTGGCGGGACTGAGTCGGCCACGCGCGAGGATGCGACGGGCTCCCTTCGTGACGACGAGGGTCGTGCGTGTGTCGTCGTTGACGATGTGCCCCGCCGCCTGTCCGCTTTCGATCGCCGCCCCCACGGAAGGATCGAGGAGGCTGAGGAAGAACGTTTCCTTGCGTTCGAGGCGGCGGTCCCCGACGATGGTCACGTCGACCGTCGCGGATGTCTCGTTCGCTCCGAATGCGACGGTGCCACTCGCCGCCAGGTAGTCGGACGGGTCGGTCGCCGATCCGTTCGTCGTCGCGAAGTCCACGTCCACGGCAGTCGTGGTCTCTCCCGACCGCACGATGGTGAACGTGAGGACACGCGTGATGCCGAGCGCGCCCTCACGCACGGAGGCCCCCGAGACGTTCAAGACCGCCGAACCTGGCGGGATCGGATCGTTGCCCGTGATCGTGACCACCGCGGTCGCGTTCCCGAGGGTCGCGTGGACGGGCGATGAGATCTGGACGTCGAACGTCTCATCCAGTTCCACGTCGTCGTCGCCGATCACCGTGACCACGATCGTCCGCTGCGTCTCTCCCGGAGCGAAGTCGATCGTACCCGACTTCGCCACGTAGTCCCCGTCCGCCGTCGTCGCCGTGACGTCGACCGTGGCGAACGACACCGATACGTCCCGACCGCTCATCGCCGACAACGTGACATCGAGGGACGCGGACGGCTGATCGCCGGTGTTGCCCTCCGGCACCGACATGCTCGGCACGATCGAGAGGGTGGGCGATGCGTCGTCGTCCGTGATCGTCGCCTCTCCGCGATCGTCCGTGATCGTGGCCCCGACCGGGTTCGAGAGCTCGAGGAAGAACGTCTCGTTCGCCTCGTCGAGGGTATCGCCGACCACCGTCACGGATACGTTCTTGGTGAGTCTGTTGCCGGCGAAACGGATCTGGCCGGACTTCCCGACGAAGTCGCCCGGCGCCTTCGCCGTTCCTTCCCTCGTCGCGAATCGAACCGTGGACTTCCCTCGCTTGTTCTGTGTGAGGTGGAAGACGACGGAGACCGTCCCCCCGCTGCCCTCGGTGATCGTCACGTCGTCGACGGAGATGGTCGGCAGGGGGGCGGCATCAGCTTCCTGGCCCGAAGACGACGTGTAGACGAACCCAACGAGGAAGGCGAGGATGGACGCTCCGAAGGCGAGCATGCGGGATCGGGATGAGCTGATCACGATCGAGGCACTCCTCTCAGCTGACGGTGAACGTTCCTCTCTGCTGTAGGTAAGTCGGCGGCCCCCCATTCGACCTTGAGCAGTTCGAGTGATCTCACCATCTCGGTACCGGAAATCGGGGTAGTGATGATCAAGTAGGACCAGACCATTGGACGGGTCAGGGCCGGGGAGCTTCGCGGAGGTGCCCGTCGGCCATCATGAGCACGCGATCGAGAAGCCGGACGACCTCGGGGTTGTGGGTGGCGACCACCACGGCCGTCCCCGCGTCGGCCGCCCGGCGGAGCGCCGCGAACACGCGCGACGCCGACGCCGTGTCCTGATGCGCGGTGGGCTCGTCGGCGAGCAGGACGCCCGTCGGAACCGCCAGGGCGCGGGCGATCGCCGTCCGCTGCTGCTCCCCCACCGAAGCCTCCCGTGGGTATCGGGATCGGAGCTCACCGATCCCGAGGACCCCGATCAGGTCCTCGATCTCGTCCGAGCGCTCCTCGAGCGAGCCCGCGAGCCGCGCGGGGTACTCGATGTTCTCCTCGACCGTGAGCTCCTCCATCAGTCCGAGCTTCTGCGGGACCGTCGCGACCGCCGACCAGGACGGGGATCCCGGGTCGACCAGCTCGCGCCACCGAACCTCTCCCGACGTCGGCTTCTCCCAGCCGGCGATCACGTTCAGGAGCGTGGTCTTCCCCGAGCCGGAGCGCCCGACCAGCCCCACGATCTCGCCGGGACCGGCCTCGAAGCTCACCGCCTCGAGCGCGTGCACGACGTCGCCGCCGTGATGGTGGAACACCTTGGAGAGCTCGCGGACCGAGATCGCCGCATCGATGTCGTCGTCCGAGAGGCGCCCTGCGCCGTAGAAGCGCGCAGCCGGTGAGCGGCCTCCCACCGGAGGTCCGTCCGGGTGGGTTCCCTTCACACGACCGTGCTCGAGCTCGATCACTTCGTCGGCGAGCTTCCGCACGGCGCCGTCGTGCGTGGCGACCACGAACGTGACGCCCGCATCGACCAGCGCGCGGACACCGTCCATCACGAGCTGTCCCGACTCCGAGTCGAGCTCGGCCGTCGGCTCGTCCGCGACGACGACGGCGGAGCCGGCGACGACCGCCTGCGCGAACGCCGCCCGTTGCTGCTCCCCACCCGACAACTCGTCGGGGAGATGGTCGATGCGATGGCCGATACCCAACCTGTCGAGGATGTCGTCGTCCTCCGGGGCGGAGCCTCGGGACGTCAGGCGGAGATGCTGCCCGATCGTGAGGTTCGGCAGGAAGTTGTCCGAGGGTCGTTGGAACACGTAGCCGACGACGTCGCGCCGGAGCCGCCGGAGGCCGCGTGCCGACGCCCGCGCCACGTTCCGTGGACCCACCCAGACGTCACCGGACGTCGCGCGATCGATCCCGGTGAGCACACGGAGGAGCGAGGACTTCCCGCTCCCCGACGGTCCGACCACGGCGGTCAGCGCGCCGGCCGGGAAACCGAGCGTCACGCCGCGGAGCGCGTGCACCGCTCCGGTGGGAGTCCGGTACGTCTTCACGAGATCGACGCAGCGGGCCGGGACGGGCTCACTCGGCAACGCGGAGCACCTCCCCCAGGTCCACGGCGGCCGCTCGCCGATGCACGAGCCACCCGCCGGCCACCGCCACGACGACGAGTCCCACCAGGGTCGAGACGATGGATGCGATCGGCGGTTCGAACAACGGAGGGGGAGGGATCACCTGGAGCGGGTCGAGGAGCGGCGCGATCAACTTGCCGGCCACGAGCCCCGTCACCCCGCCGAGGAGGAAGGCGGCGAGCAGCATCGCGGCGAGCTCGAGCATCAGGGCGGCGCGCGCCTGTCCCTGGCGCATGCCCATCCTCATGGAAAGGACGTTCGAGACGGTGCGCGCCCGCTGGCGCGCCTGGAGATAGACGACGAGCACGCCGATCACGAGCACGGCGGCCGCCAGACCGAGGACGTTCAGCATCGCGAACGTGTCGATCGTGGCAGCGATGAACGGCACATCCTTCACCTCGTCGGCGGTGATGGTCCCGAGCGAGAACGCCTCCAGCTCGGCCACCGAAGCGAGCGCTTCATCGGTCGGGCCGGCGATCCAGTACTCGGTACGCGCGCTCGGCCGTTCGAGAGGGCTCCCGCTCGCGCCGAGACGACGCTCCAGGGAATCGGCATCGACGACGAACACTGGATCGTCGGACGACACCCCGGGGAACGCGGTAGCCTGGCCGACCACCTCGATCGGCACCTCTTCCTGGCCGATCGCCATCCCGGTTGGATCGCCGTCGCCCTGGACGAGGAGGACAGGAAGCGTGCCGCTCTCCGACGGCAGCCGAGCGACCAGGTCCTCGAGGGGTTCGTCGGAGAAGGAATCGTCCCAGTAGGCCGCATTCGCGATCGTCGCGGGGTCGATGCCGAGCATGTCGAAGGGAACGTCGCCCGGCGTCATCGTCCCCGCGTACTTCACGCGTGTGGCACGGGTGATGGGCAACGGGAACCGTTCCTGCTCCGGCGCGCTCCCGTCGATCATCACCTGGAGGTCGCTGCCGACGAATACTCCCGCCTTCGCGTCCACCGTCGCCCGCAGGGATCCCACCATGGTCTGCGAATCGATGAAGACACCCAGGCACAGAGCGGCGGCTCCAACGAGCAGCACCGTGAGCTTCGGCAGCCCGGTCAACCGATGGAACGTCAGATAGGTCACCGGAGATCGCCCGCTCGCCTTCGAACCCGTTCGGCGGAGCACCTCGACGAGGATCCGAGCCGCCAGCGTGGCGAACCCGGCCACGAACAGGACGGGGAACGCGAGGAGGAGGGCGCTCGGTCGGAGGATGTCCAGCCGATCGTCCTCGATCAACGCGCCGCCGGAGTTCAGTCGGGAGAGGACGAGCAACGCACCGACGATGCCCACGATCTCCCAAGGCACCCACGCGAGACGACGCCGCAGGGAGTGCACCTCGAAGGTTCGGATGAAGGAGACCCCCGAGACGATCCCGAGGACGAGCAGGCCGGCGGTCCCGGCGGCCACCGCCCACGTCACCGATTTGGCCCAAGCCGATGAGGCTGTGGGCGCCGCCGGCCCGAACGTGGAGATCGACCACCAGCCCGCTCCGAGCCCCAGTCCGACACCGATCACGGTCGGAAGCACGCCCTCCAGCGTGGACTTCGCCGCGAACCGGATGGGGCCCCAACCTCGAGCGTGCAGCAACGCCGCCTCCGTCCTGCGACCGGCGACGGCGAACGCGGCCGCGGCGGCGACGACGGCCGCCGCCACACCGAGGCCCGCGATCAGGAGGAGCCGCAGCGGACCTTCGGCCGTCGCCGCTCGGCGATCGGTGTTGCGGAGCACGAGTGGCATCGAGGACCGGAACTCGATGTCGCGTCTCCCGAAGAACCGGAACCCTCCGTAGGTCGTGCCGCAGCACTGGAGCACACGCCCCACGTCGTTGTCGCGTCGCTCGGCCTGGCGGATGACCTTCGACGTCGCGGCGTCGATCGCGCGCGCTTGGTCGACCGTGAGCGGACCCTCCCGGACCGGCACCGCCCAGGCGTAGTCCGCGTCGGCGTGACCGAGGTCACGGCTGAGCGAGGGAACCTCGTCATCGCCGAACAGGATGAACTGCGGCGGTGCGGGGCAGTCCGGGCACTGCCGGTAGATGATCTCGCTCCACGGAGACCAGTACCCCGAACGTGGTTCCGTGTAGAGGCTGCGATACACGGAGCCCACCCGAACCCTCTCCACGCGGTCCGGGTCGTCGCCGTGGAGCTCCACCATGTCGCCCGGCCCGACGCCGAGCGGATCGGCCACGATCTCCGGGAAGATCACTCCCGCCCCATCGCCGCGGAGGATCTCGACGTGTCGAGCGGCGTCCGTTCCGGAGAAGATCGCCGCGGTGACGGTGCCGCTCGGGGCGCCTTCGCCGCCGGGCTTCGTCACGACGACGGAAGGACCGAGGGCGAACCGTGTGGGTGGATCCAGCTCCGGCACCCGGTCGGCCAGCTGGGACATGATCCCGTCGATCCGGTCGACCAGGGTCCCACCGCCTCGGACGCGCTCGCGGGACCGGACGTTGGTGGCGCTGTAGAAGACACCCGCACCGAAGCGTTCGACGGTGGGATCCGCGAGCTCCGCGGCCAGGAGCTTCCCCTCGGCGGTATAGAAGCCGAGGGAGCTCGAACCCTTGT
>CBHFMJ010000040.1:0-11385 GCA_965994715.1 uncultured bacterium
CCCCGATCCGTCGAGGAGGTTCGATCCGAGCTCGACCCCGTGGCCGATCTGGAGGGCACGGCCACGATCGACCTCCTCCGCCGCACGATGGCTCGGTCCACGATCCGGCTGGTGGAGCAGGTGCCGGTCGTCGAGCTCGGCGAGGATCCGGAGGGGATCCATGACGCACGCGTGGCCGCCAGGCGGCTTCGGTCCGACCTCCGGACGTTCGGCCCCGTGCTGGATCCGGCGTGGGCGAAGCCGCTCCGCGCGGAGCTCGGGTGGGTGGGCGCGCTCCTCGGGCGGGTCCGCGACCCGGAAGTGCTCGTCGCCCGCTTGGGCGCTCGGATCGAGTCGAGCGGCGATCCCGGGCTCGCCGCCGCCAAGATGCTGCTCGACGACCTCGAGCTCCAGCGGGTGGGCGCGCGCCGCCGGCTCCTCGAGGGCCTGCGGTCCGAACGCTTCGGCACGCTGGTCGATCGGCTCGTCGAGGGCGCGACCGACCCGAGGTCCGTGGACGGGGGCACCGCGGACGGTGCGGAGACGGCCGGCACGCTCATGTCCCGGCCCTGGCGGCGGCTCGTACGGGCTGCTGGACGGCTCGGCCCCCAGCCCGAGGATGCCGATCTCCACCGCGTGCGGATCGAGGTGAAACGGGTCCGCTACGCAGCGGAAGCCTTCTCGCCGGCCCTCGGCACGCGCGCAGACCGGTTCGCCGCTGCGGCCAGGGCGCTGCAGGAGCTGCTCGGGGAGCATCACGACGCGGTGGTGTCCCTCGCGTGGCTCACCGCGAACGGGATCGGCGCGGACGACACGTCGGTCGCATTCGCCGCGGGCCGCCTCGCCGAGTACGAATCGAGGGAACGCGACCGCCATCGAGATGCCTGGCCGGAGACGTGGGCCCGACTCGACAAGAGGAAGCGGTTCTGGACCTGACGACCGAGGTCCGGGCGGCGGGCGGCATCCTCCGCCGCGTGGTGGAGGGTGAGGTCCAGACCGTGCTCGTGCACCGACCCCGCTACGACGACTGGTCGTTCCCCAAGGGGAAGGTGGAGGATGGCGAGTCCCTCCAGCAGGCGGCCCTCCGTGAGGTCCGCGAGGAAACGGGACTGGAGGCGCGGATCGGCGGCGCACTCCCGTCCTCGTCGTACCGGGACGGGGAGGGGAGGTCCAAGGTCGTGTCCTACTGGTTCATGGACTCCGTCGCCGGCTCCGACCTCCGTCCGACCGGCGAGGTGGACGAGGCCAGATGGCTCGCGCTGCCCGACGCTCGGGCGGCGCTCACGCACGAGCGGGATCGCGAGCTGCTCGACTTCGCGGCTGCGGCCGACGCACCCCTGTACCTCATCCGCCACGCCAAGGCCGGCGACCGCGAAGCGTGGACCGAAGACGATCGGCTCCGGCCCCTGTCGAAGTCGGGGCGCCGTCAGGCCAAAGGACTCGTCCGCACGCTCGCGGACCGCTCGATCGGCCACATCGCGAGCAGCCCGGCGGTCCGCTGCCTCGATACCGTTCGCCCGCTCGCGAAGCAGCGCGGGCAACAGATCGACGTCCGGGAGGAGCTCTTCGAGGGAGCGCCGCTCGACGGGTTGCTGGCGATCGCTGACGACGCTCGATCGGTCGGAACGGTGGTGTGCGCCCACGGCGACCTGATCCCGGAAGCGATCGAGCACTACGAGGCGCGGGGAGCGAGGGTCGGCGCGGATCGCGGGTGGAAGAAGGGTTCCGTCTGGGTGCTGGAGCGGGAGGCGGGCCTCATCGTCCGCGCCACCTACGCTCCGCCTTCGGAGGGAGAGCCGAAGGGTGCGGCTCGCAGATCATCGGCGCCGAGCGGCCCGAGCGCCTGAACCGCCTTCCCGCGTGCGCGTCAGGCCCTGGACGGGTTCGCCGTGCTCATCCGATGGATCTCCGTCGTGAGCTCGAGGATCTGACGGGAGACGGCGAGGAGCTCCTCGTTCTGCTTCTCCTCGGCCTGCACGAGCTGCCACTGGTGCTCCGCGAGCGCCTCGCGCTTCGCGTCCGCCCGATTCTGGCTGATCATCACGAACGTCGACAGGAAGATCGCCTCCAAGGACACGATCATCGTCAGCAGGCCGAACGGGAACGGTTCCACACGGAAGGCGATCCACAGCGCGAACCAGACGATGTGGAGGTAGACGAACGGCATCGAGCCGGCGAAGCAGGTGACGGCGTCGGCGATCCTGTTCTGCAGCTTGTTCGCACGTTCCTCGGCCGACTCCCTCAGGATCGGGTTGGTCCAAGCGGTCTCGCGTCGCGGCGCCATCTGCCTCCCTCTTCCTCGCTCGTCGCCGACAAGGCTAGCCCTCGGGGCTGGGGAGCACGTCATGTCCGTCGGTTCCGCTCGGCTCCGGTACCCTCCGACGATGGAGGCACACGTCGTCCGGGACGGGGCGATCCAGCCCGGCGACGTGCCCGTCACGGATCTCCGGAGCACCGTCTCCAGCCTCGATGATGGGGAGTGGGTCTGGGTCGACGCGGTCGACCCCGACCACGGTGACGTCGCGGACATCCAGCGGCAGCTGGATCTCCACGATCTCGCCGTCGAGGACGTCCGGCACCGCAACCAGCGGCCCAAGCTCGACCTGTATCCCGGTCACGCGTTCGCCGTCTTCCGTCCTCTCGCCATGGGACCGGACGGCCTCGCGGGATCTGAGCTGTTCGTGTTCGCCTCGCCACGCTTCCTCGTCACCCTCCGGTTCGCGCCGGCCTTCGACCTCGCGAAGGCGAAGCTGCGGTGGCCGATCGTGTGCGCGCTCGCGCCCGGCACGGCCTCGGCGCTCTATGCGATCGCCGATGAGATCGTGGACGAGTACCTCGAGGTGGTCGAGGAGCTCGAGGATCGCGCGGACGAGCTCGAGAATCAGGTCTTCCGATCGGACCCCGAGACGCGTGAGCCCGAGGCAGGGCCCGCGCTCCAGCTCGAGATCCTCCGTCTCCGACGCGACGCTGTGCAGCTCCGGCGTCACGCGGTCCCGATGCGCCAGCTGATCGACCGACTCGCCGACGACTCGGACCTGGTCACCGCGCGGCTCGTCCCGTATCTCCGGGACATCACCGACCACCTGCTCCGCACCATCGAGCTCACGGACGGAGTGCGCGAGATCCTCACCACGGTCGTAGACATCCGGATGGCGCAGTCGGCCCACCAACTCAACGAGGTGATGAAGAAGCTGACGGCGTGGGCGGCGATCATCCTCGTCCCGACCTTGATCGCAGGGATCTACGGGATGAACTTCCGGCACATGCCGGAGGTCAGCTGGGTCGTCGGCTATCCGCTCGCCCTCGGACTGATGGCCGTCTCCTCGGTCTGGCTGTACCTGGGGTTCCGGAAGCGGGGCTGGCTCTAGCCATGTGTCGGGCGGTCAAGGTGCTCTGCGTCGCCGGCGACGAGGAGGGGCTCCGGGCGCTCCGGCTCGCGACGACCGCCGCCGAGTGGGAGCTCACCCCGGGCGCGACGAGCGAGACCGATGCGTTAGGCGTGGTCGATGCCGAACGCCCGCACGCGATGGTGGCGTTCGGTCCCTACGAGCAGCTCGTCTCGCTCGTCCGGGAACGGTTCCCGGCGATGCGGATCGTGACGGACCGGGACACACCCGGGGCGAGCGCCGTCGCCACCTCCCGCGATGACGTGCGAGAGGCGCTCCGATCGCTCGCGCGCCCGGGTGGTCCGATCCTCGAGCAGCCCTGAGCTCAGAGCGCCCAGGGGTCCCAGCCGTAGTGCTTCACCATTCGCATCGTGACCATGATGTTGGCGCGGGCGTTGAACACGGACCAGTCCCTGAATCCGAAGTCCGCGGCCCGGCCGTGCCAGTACTTGAGGAGGTGCTGGTAGATGCCCGCCGCTCCTCCCGCGGGGTTGTAGGCGCTCGGCCGGTAGCGCGATTCGCGCCATGCGACGTAGAGGGCCGTCTCGGTGCTGACGCCGTGATGCGATGCCGCGCAGCGGATAAGCTGCTTCACGTGCCAGGTGCTCTGTCGCCAGTCGATCGGGCAGACCTTGTTCACCGAGACGACGCTCAGCTGATCGCGCTGCACCATCGCCTCTGATGTCGTGGCAGTGGGGAAGCTCATGATGACGGCGGTCAGGATCGATGCCGCGACGAGGCCGCGGCTCTTCCGGATCATCGTGGTCATGGGCTGGATCACCCACGCGGCGAACATGGCCGGTTGCCACATCCCGCCGAGCCGTCCGCGGCTCACGCCGCCTCGGACCCGGCCTCCGCGCTAGGTCGCGGGTGTACGCATCACCTCCTGGTCTCGTCCTCTCCTGTGTGACCTGTGTCGACCTCGGGCCGAAGGACCCTCTCCCACGCACGGGCGCACGCCGAAACACACCCTGGGAAGGTGGGAAGCGCGCGTCGTGCGCAGGAGGACCGGGCCACTCGGTCCGAAGCCGACAGCGACCACCCTAGCCCGACCAACCGACAGTCGGCAACCCGGGGCCCAGGGGTGGGTGTTCGGCTCGGTCCCGGGACGGGCGACGAGGTCGCGAGCGGACTAAGGGGCGGCGCTGGGTACGATGAAGGGGTGGGTACGGTCCTTCTGGCAGCTCCTCGTGGCTATTGCGCCGGTGTCGAGCGCGCGGTCGACGCCGTCGAGCGAGCGCTCGAGCAGCACGGGGGACCCGTGTACGTTCGCAAGCAGATCGTCCACAACCTCCACGTGGTGCGGGGACTTGAGGACAAGGGCGCCGTCGTCGTCGAGGAGCTCGACGAGGTGCCCGAAGGAGCGGTGGTGGTGCTCTCCGCCCACGGCTCGTCCCCCACGGTCCACGCCGATGCGGAGCGCCGGGAGCTCTCGCTGATCGACGCCACGTGTCCGCTCGTCACCAAGGTGCACCTCGAGGCGCGCCGGTTCGCCGACGACGACCGAACGATCCTGCTGATCGGGCACGCGGGGCACGAGGAGGTTGAGGGTACGAGCGGGCAGGCGCCGGAGCGCACGATCCTCGTGCAGTCGGTCGAGGAGGCCCGTTCGGTAGAGGTCCCCGACCCGGATCGGCTCTCCTACCTCACCCAGACCACGCTGTCGGTCGACGAGACCAGCCAGATCGTCGATGTCCTGCGGTCGCGGTTCCCGGCGATCGAGGCCCCACCTCGCGAAGACATCTGCTACGCAACCCAGAACCGGCAGGATGCCGTGAAGGAGGTCGCTCGGCTGGCCGATGTCGTGCTCGTCATCGGCTCCAAGAACTCCTCCAATTCCAATCGACTGGCCGAGGTCAGCCTGGAGCGGGGGACCCCTGCCTATCTGGTGGACGACGCAGGTGAGGTGGACCCTGCCTGGCTCGACGGCGCCGAGGTCGTCGGTCTCACCTCCGGAGCCTCCGCCCCGGAGTGGCTCGTGACGGACATGATCGAGTGGCTCGCCGCCAGAGGCTTCGATCGGGTCGAGCAGGCGCTGATCACGCTGGAGCGGGTGCGGTTCGCGCTCCCTCCGGGGGTCCGAGCTACGACCGTTCGCTGAGGTCTACGACCGTTCGCTGGGGTCTACGACCGTTCGCTGGGGTCTACGACCAGGAGCTGAACTGGTCGCGATCCTCCTCGGGCTCCTCGTAGTCCACGGAGACGAGCGTGCTGGTGGTCCGGACGCCCGGGAGCGCGTGGATCTTGTCGAGCACGATCCCCGAGGCCACCTCCCACGGCTCCGGCACACACACGATCAGGTCCCATCGGCCACCGAGCACGGCGGCCCCGGACACGCCGCCGATCTCGGAGAGCCGCTCGTAGAGCCCGGCGGCCGCACCGGGCTCGGCCGCGATGTGGACGTAGCAGGCCCCTCGGATGATCTGTGGCGTGGGGAGCCCCCCGAACCCGACGACACCGAGCCGGTCCGGGGGGACCACCGGAGCCGTGTAGGTGCGGGCGATCCCCTCGATCATCTGGATCTCGGAGAGCACGCCGGTCCCGATCGAGGCGAGATCGGGCCCGTCGATGAGGCACAGGACGTCCCAGTCGCCGATCACGACGATCGAGCGGCGCGCGACCGCCGATGATGTGAGCTGGTTCCGCACCGGCACGATGCTGCGGGGATGCACGCGAAGGTAGACGAAGGCCTCCATGAGGGGAGGCTAGGCCAGCCCCGAAGGCCGAACAAGGACCCGGCCTAGCCGTGCGCGACGGCCGGGGCCCGGGTCAGCGCTGCGAGCGCCTCCTCGCCCTCCTCGGGTCCGACCGAGATCAGGCGGTCGCCATCTTGGACGGTGAACCGCGCTCGGGGACGGTAGATCCAGCGGGAGCCGCGCTGGACGGCGAGCACGAACATGCCGGTCTCCGTCTCGAGACGGAGTTCCTTGAGGGAGTGGCCCGTGGCTCGGGACCCGCGCTCCACGACCACCTCAGAGCTCGTCTCCTCGGTCTCTTCCAGTGCGAGCTGGACGACCGGATGGAGCGGCTCGCCCTGCTCCACGTACCAGGTCATGTCGCGTGCGGCGTCGCACATGTGCTCCGAGGCAGCGCCGAGTCGGAGGAGGCCCCGGAGGGCGTCGGGATCGCGGGCCTCGGGGGCCGCTCGGAGGACCCAGGATTCCAATTCGTCGTGCAAGATGTCGGACCGCGCCTCCAGGGTGCCGACCTCGGCTGCGAGGGACCGGTTGTTGAACAGGAGCGCCGAGTACGCGAGCCCGACCGCCGCCTCGGCGAGGTCCTTCATCTCCACGAGGATGTCGACGGCCCGATCGAGCTCGGAGAGCGGTGGCGGCTCCTCGGTGGGGGCCTCGGGGAGCGGGGGTGCGCCAGCCAGCTCGCGGACGTGGTTCACGCCCTCCTCGGGCCCGCGGATCAACAAGACGTCTCCGACGGAGATCACGTCCTCGGCGCCGGGATCGAACCGCCAGTCCATGCCGCTGCGGATCGCGACCACCCACATCCCCGACTCCGTCGGTAGGGACAGGTCGCGGAGCGTCCTTCCGGCTCCGGGGCCATCCTCACGAATCCTGAGCCGCGCCGTCACCTCGTCGGCGTGGCGGAGATCCTGTCGGAGGGCGTCCGGGATCCCGAGGCGGGCGGCCACGACCCGCGCGATGTCGGAGGCTGCATCGCCCACGCGCTCGATGGCATGCGCGATCCACAGCACGGCGGCCATGCCCTCGGCGTCTTCCTGACTGCGAGCCGCGAGCATCGCCGTGATCCGCAGTCGGTGGAGGTGCCCGCTCATCCGTTGCTCGAGCCGCTCGACCTCCTGCGCCAGCTTCTCCTCGTTGAAGAAGACGGCCGCGTACGCCAGGTCGACCATGAGCTCCGAGGCGTCCTTCAGTTCGACGAGGAGGTCTTTGACGTTGCGAGGCTGGTCGTCCATCACGGGAGTACCCCGGATGTTCTCATGACGAGGAGGATCGCCGCCACGCCGGCGAGGTCCAGGAGCGACGTGATGAAGGGAACGCCCTGGTTGTCTGGGTCGATGCCGAAGCGCGAGGTGAGCACGGCGAGGTAGTAGCCGACCACCAGCGTGATCGGCAGCACGATCGCGCCGGCGAGCATCGTGGCACCGATCAACGCGGCGGCCCCCGGATCCGGGCCGTCCGTGAGCCTCGACAGGGCCCACGACACGGCCCCGATCGTGGCGAAGACCGCCACGCCGAGCACGACCACGATGGCGCCGTCCACGAGCGCCGGGATCTCCGGGCGCCCCCGGGAGGTGATGACGCCGAGCTGCAGCTTGGACGAGAGCCGGGACGAGAGGATCCCACCCAGGGCACCCGCTTGCGAGATGAACGGAGGGATCAAGATCAGCACGGCCGGGACCGCCCGCAGCTCGCCGTCGTGCGCCTGGAGCAGCGCCCCCGCGACGATGTCGAGGAGCGGCGCGAGCGCGACGACCGCCAGCATCTCCAGGAGGATCCGTCGGACGGCCGCCTCCGCGCGGAAGGCGGCGAGCAGGGCCGCGACCGTCGCGGCTGTGCAGATCACCGCGGTCACCCCGCTCACGGTGTCGTTCACGACGAGGAGGCTCGCGAGGAAGAGCGCCGGGAGCGTGACCATGTCGCCGATCGCCGTGACCATCGGTGTCGAAACGGCGTCGAGGTCCCATCCCCTGCGGAAGGACAGCACGGCGATGCCGATCGTCACGACGAGGGTGATCGAGGAGGCGAGCACCCCGCCGATCACGGAGATCGTCACGAGGTCCCAGAACGAGATCACCGCTTCCTCGCCGAAGGCGGCGGCCACGAGCTTCGCGAGGGCGGCCAGGTAGAAGGACGTCAGGAGCGCCGAGAGGATCCCCACGACCACGTTGTTCGAGAGCAGGCTCCCGCGACGGAGGGTCGGCTCGAAGAGGCCGGCGGCGACGCCCGTGCCGAGGCGGGCACCCATCGCGCCGAAGATCGTTCCGCGCATGCCGACCGCGGCCGGGATCAGCACGAGGAGGCCCGGGAGCTTCTCGAGCGTGCCCGTGATCGAGCCGAGGACGAGTCCGGCCACGAAGCCGGCGCATGTGCTGAGCGCGAGGGCCACGATGCCCTGGCGCAGGGTTCGGCGCTCCGAGCGCCAGTAGCCGAGGAGGCGGCGGGCTCGGCGCGCGAGGCGGGCGGGCGCGGCGCCGAGGCCCTCAGCCATCGGAGCCCGCCCCCGAGATCAGGACCCGGCGCCCACCCGCCTCGCGCGCAGGCGGAGTCCGCCCGGCGTACGGGGTTCGGAGGAGCTCGTGGGCCGCGCGGCTCCGCGGGGACATAAGGGCACCGTCATCGTGTGATCGCCTCTCGGTGAGACCTCGCCAGGTGAGGGCCGGTGCATCGACGCCTCGGCGGCTCGCGCAGTATAGGCCCGAGGTCAGCCGGGGCCGTCGTCGACCCAGTCGCGGGTGACGAACAGCCAGAACGCGAGGCCGGCGAAGTCCCCGTACCGACGGAAGCGCTTCTCGATCGCACGATCGGAGACCGCCTTCTTCCTGCCGACCAGCCTCGTGTACTTCGGGCGCGTCCACGAATCCAGGATCAGGCGGGAGTGTCTGCCGAGCGTCATCATGATGTGCGCCGCCGCGTACGGACCCACGCCGGGGAGCGCGAGCAGCGCCGCCTCGAGCTCGAGGTCCGACAGGTCCGTGGGCGTCGCCGTCGCGAAGCCCTCGAGATCGAGCTCGCCTCCTGCCACGGCTCGGGCGAGCCCGATCAGGTAGGCCCCGCGGTAGCCCGCCCGGACGACCTCGCGGTAGAAGGACTCGGGCGCGCCGGCCATCGCCTCCGGCGATGGGAAGGCGTTCGTGAGCGGGCCGTCGCCGCCCAGAGCGGGTTCACCGAGGTGGGTGACGAGGGCATCGACCATGCGCACGGTCGCGCTCCATGCACAGTTCGTGGTGCAGACCGTCTTCACGACGTCCTCGAAGACCGTCGCTGACCGGAGCATCCGGCCCGCGCCCGCAGCGGCCCACGCGAGGTCGGGGTCTGCCTCGGCGAGGAGATAGAACGGCGAGAGGTCCTGGTCGAGGCGCAGGACGTGGGCGGCCCCGTCGAGCACCGCGCGGACGACCTTCGGGCCCGGCGGCGGTCCGAGGACCTCGAGGCGTGCCGAGCGGCGTGTGCCCTCCGAGATCCGAACCCGGCGCGGGCGCCCACCCGGTACGCGGACCGTGAAGGCGAGCGTTCGGTGCTCCTCGTCGAGGTGGGTCGGGGAGAGCTCGGCGAAGCCGTGGGAGACGAGCGTCCGCCAGAGGTCGACCGGCTCGCCGCCCGGGGCCCGGAGCGGCAGATCGAGGGTCGTCACTCCGCCGCCTGACGAGCGCGGAACGCTCGGACCTTGGCGCGATTGCCGCAGGCGTTCATCGAGCACCACTTGCCGCTCTTGTTCTTCGATCGATCGAAGAAGACCGTGGAGCAGCCGGCATCGTGACAGATCCGGAACCGCTCCCATCGCCCGTCGAGCTCGGCGAGGAACGCCGTGCCGAGGAGGCGTCCGATCGCGCCCCGGACACCTTCCGCCTCCACGTGGATCGCGTCCCCATGCGCGCACCCGAAGCAGACGCGCACGCCCGTCTCCTCCGCCGCGCGGTTCAGCAGGGCCGTCGCTTCCTCGTCACGCGGCTCGCCCATGCTCTCGCGCACCTTCGTCGTCAGAGCGCCGCGGATACGGAGCGCCCAGGCCAGGTCCTGATCCCTGACGTGCTCCTCGGGTGGGAGGAGGTCCCTCGCCCCGAGCCACCATCGGAGGCTCTCGAGGCTCGGCGGCATCCCGTCGGGTTCCCCTCGCTCGTGATCGTGGAGGGAGAGGAAGCCACGCACGAGCTCGAGGTCGTCGGGGGCGGCGCGCGTCAGATCATCCTCGTGGACCTGCGGGGGAACGAGACGAGCCTCCATCCCCACAGGATACCGTTCTGAAACCGCCAATACCCTGATGCCGGTTACACGCTCGACTGGAAGAGCGATGTCCGGGCGCGCCTAGACTTGGGGCCGTGCTGAGGTTCACGGACTGGGCCATCGACATCCTTTCCCGAGCCGACGCGGCGGCGCGCCGTTTCAACCCCGACGCCCGGGTGCGTGTCGTCCGCGACGCGGGCGGCGTTCGCTTCGAGCTGACGGACGAAGCCGATTCCACCGATCGCGTGGTCGAGCACGCGTCCGGTTTCACCCTCCTCGTGGAGGAGGGCCTCGAAGGGACGATCGACGTGATCGAGCCGCACGATCAGCTCATCCTCCGGCCCGAGGGTGACACCGAGCGCAGCTCGCGTCCTTCCTGACTGCGAGGGAAGCGAGGTGCGGCGGATACACTTGCCGCCATGACGGAGGCGGGCGTGCTTCGGGCCGTGGGCGGGGCCGGGCCCGTGATGATCATCGGCGGCGCCGAGGACCGGTTCCGCGACAAGGTGATCCTCGGAACCTTCGCGGACCTCGCCGGCGGCGCCGATGGGACCGTCGTGGTGATCTCCACGGCCTCCTCGCGGGGGGACGCGGCGACCCAGGCCTACCGCGAGCTCTTCCTCGGTCTGGGCATCGGAGCCGTGACGGGCATCCGGCCGGAGGAGCGCGCCGAGGCCGACGACCCGGCCGCGGTGGCGACGCTCTCTGAGGCGACAGGTGTCTTCCTGACCGGCGGGACCCAGTCGCGCCTCACGCAGGGGGTCGGGGGCACGCGGCTCGGCGACGCGATCTCGAACGCGCACGATCGAGGCGTCGTGCTCGCGGGCACGAGCGCCGGCGCGTCGGCCCTGGCTTCACACATGGTGGCGTTCGGTCGTCCCGGCCCTACTCCGAAGCACCGGATGGTGACCCTCGCGGCCGGGCTCGGGATCGTGCCGGGCGTCGTGATCGACCAGCACTTCGAGGAGCGGGGCCGGATCGGGCGGTTGCTCGCCCTCGTGGCGCAATCACCGTCGTTGCTCGGCATCGGCATCGACGAGGACACGTGCGCCGTGGTCACCGCGGATCGCGTCCTCCACGTGCTCGGGCGCGGCGCGGTC
>CBHFMJ010000041.1:0-11374 GCA_965994715.1 uncultured bacterium
GAAGTACGTGATCTCGTTCGGCTCCTGCTCGAACTGTGGCGGTCCCTACTGGGACTCCTACTCGGTCACCAAGGGCGTCGACCAGATCGTGCCCGTCGACGTCTACGTGCCCGGCTGCCCGCCCCGCCCCGAAGCCCTGCTGCACGGGATCGTGAAGCTGCAGGAGAAGATAAAGGACGAGGACATCCAGGAGAAGTGGGCGAGTGGCCACAGCGCTGTCTCCTGAGGACGTGGAGTCGCGCCTGCGGGCGCGCTTCGGGCAGGACGTCCTCGCGTTCGAGGAGCAGCACGGGCACGCCGTCGCCACCGTCGGCGTGGATCGGTACCGCGAGGTCTGCCGGTTCCTGCGGGACGAGCCGGAGTTCGCGTGCGACTACTGCGACTTCACGGGGGGCGTCTACTTCGGTCCGGAACGCGGCTTCGAGGTCGTGACGCACCTGTTCTCCACGACCCACCATCACAACGTCCGGATCAAGGTGCAGCTCCCGCACGAGGACCCGGTCTGCCCGACGGTCTCCGACCTGTTTCCCACTTCTGACTGGCACGAGCGAGAGACGATGGAGATGTTCGGGATCCGCTTCGAAGGCCACCCTAAGCCGGTCAAGCTGCTCCTGTCCGAGCCGTTCGAGGGCCAGCCGCTCCGGAAGGACTTCCCGCTGATGACCCGCGAGGTCAAGCCCTGGCCCGGGCTCGTGGAGGGCGAAGACGTGGAGGAGGACGAGTGATCCTCGCCGAGACCGGCGTCTCGGTCTTCTCCTCGCTGTTCCAGAACTTCTGGGTCGTCCTGTTGCTCAAGACGATCGCGGTGATGGGGTTCTTCCTCGTCGTCCCGCTCGGCGTCGGCTACGTGGAGCACAAGGGGCTCGCCCACATGCAGGCGCGACTCGGACCGATGGAGGCGGGCAGGTTCCACGGCTGGGCGCAGCTCGTTGCGGACGGTGTGAAGTTCATCCAGAAGGAGGACGTGGTCCCCGCGGCCGCGGACCGGAACGTGTTCTCCCTCGCACCGGCGGTGGCGATGATCCCGTACATCGCGATCCTCGTCGTCCTGCCGATCAGCGACTCGTGGTTCGCCGAGAATCTCGACGTCGGGATCTTCTTCGTCCTGGCGATGTCCAGCGTCTCCGTGATCGGCGTGATGATGGCTGGCTGGTCCTCCGCGAACAAGTTCTCGCTGATCGGCGCGCTGCGGGCGGCGGCCCAGTTGATCGCCTACGAGCTGCCGCTCGTGATCGCCGCGGCCGCCGTGGTGATGCAGGCGGGCACGCTCTCGATGATCGGGATCGTGGAGGCCCAACAGGACCTCTGGTTCATCATCCCGCAGCTCCCGGGGTTCTTGATCTTCATGATCGCGGCGTTCGCCGAGCTCCAGCGGCCGCCGTTCGACATGCCGATCGCCGACTCCGAGATCATCTTCGGGGCCTACACCGAGTACACGGGCCTGAAGTTCGCGTTCTTCCTCCTCGCTGAGTACGGAGGGATCGTGGCCTTCTCGGGGATCGCCGCCGTCCTGTATCTCGGCGGGTACCAGCCGCTCCCGGGCATCCCGATCCCGGGGCCGCTGATGATGATGGGCAAGATCGGCGCCCTCGCGTTCTTCTTCATCTGGCTCCGCGCGACCTACCCGCGGCTGCGCGAGGACCAGCTCCAGCGCTTCTCCTGGCTCGGGTTGATCCCCTTGTCCCTCGCGCTGATCATGGGCGTGGCCGTGGCGAAGGTGGCGTTCTAGATGGCGGAGCAGACGCGGAAGCGGTCCACGGGCCTCGGGCTCGCGAAAGGCCTGTCGGTCACGCTCAAGACGATGCTGCAGCCGGCGGTCACGCAGCAGTATCCGCGGGTCAAGCCCGACCTCCCTCCTCGGACCCGCGGCGTGATCGCACTCAAGGAGGCCAACTGCACCGTCTGCTACAAGTGCTCCCGCGAGTGCCCAGACTGGTGCATCTACATCGACGCGCACAAGGAGACGCACGACCCGGCGGGCGGCGGCCGGGCGCGCTCGGCCAAGGTCCTCGACCGGTTCGCGATCGACTACGCCCTTTGCATGTACTGCGGGATCTGCGTCGAGGTGTGCCCCTTCGACGCGCTGTTCTGGAGCCCGGAGTTCGAGTACGGCGAGTACGACATCGATCTGATGACCCACGAGAAGGAGCGGCTGGAGGAGTGGACGTACACGGTCCTTCCCCCGCCGGCGCTCGAGGACGGTGCCGTGCCCACGGAGGAACAGGCTTCGTGACCGCTCAGGAATACGCCTTCGCGGTCATCGCGGCGGTGGGGTCGATCAGCGCGATCGCCGTCGTGACCGCCCGCAACGTCGTACACGCCGCCCTGTACCTGGTCGTGACGCTCCTGTCGGTGGGGGCGACGTTCCTCCTCCTCGGCGCGGAGTTCGCCGGCTGGGTGCAGATCCTGATCTACGTCGGCGCGATCGTGATCCTGTTCCTCTTCGGACTGATGCTGACGAAGGCGCCGATCGGCCGGGACACCCTCGACAACGCCCACCGATGGGTGGGGCTGTTGGTCGCGGCCGGGGTGTTCGCCGGGCTCGCCTTCCTGATCCAGGATGCGTTCCCCCTCGATGCGGAGCCGTTCGAGGTCTTCCACGGCAGCACCGGTGTGGTGGGGGAGTCGATGTTCCGCGACTTCGTCCTACCGTTCGAGGCGATCTCGTTCCTGTTGCTCGCGGCGTTGATCGGCGCGATCGTGCTCGCGCGCAAGGACGAGGGGAACTGACGTGATCCGGCTCCCGTTCGTGCTCCTGTTCTCGGCCTTCCTCTTCTCGGCGGGCGTCTACGGCGTCCTCGCCCGCAGGAACGCCGTGATGGTGCTGATGGCCATCGAGCTGATGCTGAACGCGGTGAACGTGAACCTGGTGGCCTTCTCGTCGTCCCTGCACGACGTGGGCGGCCAGATCTTCGCGCTCTTCGTGATCGCCGTCGCCGCGGCCGAGGTCGGGATCGGGCTCGCGATCGTGATCCTCCTGTTCCGGAACCGGGCCTCGATCAACGTGGACGAGGTGAACCTCCTCAAGTGGTAGCGGCCGCCTTCAGTGCGATCGCTGCCACAGCGGCCGAAGCCGGCGTCGCGACCGGCGCGATCCGGTACGCGTGGGTGATCGCCCTCCTCCCGTTCATCGCGGCCCCCTTGATCCTCTTCTTCGGGAAGCGGACGCCGGGTCACGGATCCGTCTTCGGCATCGCAGCGCAGGCGGTCGGCTTCGTGATGTCACTCGCCGTCTTGTGGCACTTCGTGACCGGCGGCGGGGTGTACGCACCAGCGGGCATCGACTGGTTCCAGATCGGGCCGCTCCACGTCGAGCTGGGACAGTACGTCGACGGTCTCACGGCCGTGATGCTCGTCGTGGTCACGGCGGTCTCGCTCGCCGTCCACGTGTACTCGCTCGGCTACATGCATGGCGATGTGCGGTTCACATGGTTCTACGTCGTCCTGTCCCTGTTCACCGGCGCGATGCTCACCGTCGTGATCGCGAACAACCTGATCATGCTGCTGGTCGGCTGGGAGATCATGGGCGTCTGCTCGTACCTGCTGATCGGGCACTGGTACGAGGAGCACGAGAACTCCAGCGCGGCGATCAAGGCGTTCATCACCACACGCGTCGGTGACGTGCCGTTCATGTTCGGGATCTTCGCGCTGATCTTCGCCACGGGATTCACGACGACGAACATCGCCGAGATCGGCGAGACGATCGCCGAGCCGGGGATCTCCTCGGCCCTCGTCACGGCAGCCGCGCTCCTGCTGTTCGGGGGCGCGATCGGCAAGTCCGCCCAGTTCCCTCTTCACGTCTGGCTGCCCGATGCGATGGCCGGCCCCACGCCGGTCTCCGCCCTGATCCACGCCGCGACGATGGTGGCGGCGGGCGTGTACCTGGTCGGGCGGCTGTACGAGGTCTTCGTCCACGCCGACCCCTTCGTGCTCACGATCGTGAGCGTGATCGCGGCGATCACGACGCTCGGGGCGGCGTTCCTCGCCCTCGTGCAGGACGACATCAAGCGTGTGCTCGCGTACTCGACGCTGTCGCAGCTGGCCTACATGGTGGCCGGTCTGTCCCTCGGACCGGAGGGCGTCACCGCCGGCTTCTTCCATCTGTTCACCCACGCGTTCTTCAAGGCGCTGCTCTTCCTCGGCGCCGGGTCGGTGATCCATGCGGTCCACTCGAACAACATGAGCGACATGGGCGGGCTGAAGGACGAGATGCCGGTCACCTTCTGGACGTTCCTGATCGGCTCGGCCGCGCTCGCCGGGGTCTTCCCGCTCGCAGGCTTCTGGTCGAAAGACGAGCTCCTGGTGGGCGCGTGGGAGCATAGCCAGTGGCTCTTCTTCGTCCTCCTGGCGGTCGCGGTGATGACCGCGTTCTACATGACCCGTTGCGTCCTGCTCACGTTCTTCGGCAGGTACCGTGGCGAGGCCCACCCGCACGAGTCGCCGGCCGTGATGACCGGCCCTCTCGTAGGCCTGGCCGGTGCGTCGGTGGTCGTGGGTTTCCTCGGAGCCCCGCAGCTCGGCGCCGTGTTCGGCGACTGGGTCTACTTCGAGCATCCGCACGAAGCGGATTTCGTGTTCTGGGTGGCCGTCATGGGAACCCTCGCTGCCGCCGCCGGGATCTTCGGTGGCTACCGCCTGTACCGAGAGCGCCGGGAGCGCGACCCGCTGATGGCGTTCCCCCGTGCGTGGAAACTCCTGCAACATCGGTACTACATCGACGAGTTCTACATGCGAGACATCGTCTACCCGATCCGCGACCGCGCCTCCGCCGGAGTGAACTGGACGAACCAGCGCGTCCTCGACGGAGCGGTCAACGGGGCCGCCTGGGTCACGCGTGGGCTCGCCACGTTCGTCAGCTGGATCGATCGCACGTTCGTCGACGGTGCCGTGAACGCCGTCGGCGGGCTGACGGAGGCGACCGGCGGCCTCCTGAAGTACCTGCAGACCGGGAACGTCCAGTGGTACGCCGTGCTGTTGTTCGCCGGTGTCGTTGCCCTGACCATCGTGTTCGTGCAGATCGCGTAGGAGTGTGAGATGACCTGGGAGAGCTCGGCGATCACGATCACCACCCTGCTCCCGATCCTCGGAGCGCTGGTGATCATCCTCGTGCCCAAGGACCGCGAGCGGATGGTTCGCGGCCTCGGCATCCTGTTCACCGGCGCCGCCCTCGTGTTCTCGGTCGCGATCGCGATCGGGTTCGACTACGGCAGGGACGGGCTGCAGTTCGTGCTCGACGTCGATTGGATCGCGGCCATCGGCGCGCGATACCACGTGGGCATCGACGGCATCTCGATGCCGCTGTACGTGCTCACGTTCCTGCTCTCGTTCCTCTGTGCCGTCTACACGTGGCGGTTCGTGCCGGAGCCGGGTCGCACGAAGGCCTTCCTCGCTCTGATGCTGCTCCTGGAGACCGGGATGGCCGGCACGTTCATCGCGTTCGACCTGATCTTGTTCTTCGTGTTCTGGGAGATGGTCCTCGTTCCGATGTACTTCCTGATCGGGATCTGGGGGTCAGCCAACCGCGAGTACGCGGCGATCAAGTTCTTCCTCTACACCCTGTTCGGCTCCGTGTTCATGCTGCTGGGGTTCCTCGCGCTGTACTTCAGCGGTCCGGACCCGCACACGTTCGACCTCGTCCAGCTCACCGAGTTCGGGGCGGCGGGCGGCTTCACCCACACGTTCCAGTTGATCGTGTTCGGGGCGATCGCTCTCGGGTTCGCGATCAAGGTCCCGATGTGGCCGTTCCACACGTGGCTGCCGGACGCCCATACCGAGGCACCCACGATCGGCTCCGTGCTGCTGGCCGGGATCATGCTGAAGATGGGGACGTACGGCTTCATCCGGATCGCGCTGCCGGTGCTCCCGGAGGGAGCCCAGGCCTACGCCCCCTGGATCGGGGTCCTCGCGGCGATCGCGATCGTCTACGCCGCGCTCGCCTGCCTCGCGCAGCGGGACCTGAAACGTCTGATCGCGTTCTCCTCGGTCGGGCACATGGGCTTCGTGATGCTCGGCATCGCGACCCTCACCGAGATCGGGATCCAGGCGGCTGTCTTCGGCATGGTCGCCCACGGCGTGATCACGGGGATGCTGTTCTTCTGCGTCGGATCGATCTACGACCGCTACCACACGCGGCAGATCGCGGAGATCGGAGGAGGGATGTCGCAGCGGATGCCCAAGCTCGCGGGGGTCTTCGCGTTCGTGGCGATCGCGTCCCTCGGCCTACCAGGGCTGGCCGGCTTCTGGGGTGAGGTGATGGCGCTGCTGTCGGCGTTCCAGCCGAACGAGGCGCTCCTCGACGGTCAGGTGGGGTTGTTCCGCGTGCTGATGGTGGCGGGCGGGGTGGGGACGATCCTGACGGCCGGCTACTTCTTGTGGATGTTGCAGCGCGTGAACATGGGCGCGATGCCCGAGCGCTGGAACGAGCACGCCTTCGGGGACATCCACAGCGTCGAGTGGATGTCGTGGACGCCGCTGCTGATCCTCATCCTGGCGCTCGGGCTCTTCCCCCGGGTGATCTTCGACGTCAGTCAGGAGGCCGTGAGCGGCATCATGGCGGTGCTCGGGGCGGGGGGCTGAGCGCCTCGTGACCGTCGACTATCACGCGATCCTGCCCGAGCTGATCCTCGCGGGCACGATCATGATCGTGCTGGTCGTCGACCTGTTCCTGCCGGCGCGCCTGAAGTGGGGGTCGATGCCGATCGGGCTGATCGGCGTCCTCGGGTCGCTCGTCGCAGTGCTGACGCTCCTCGGCGACGAACGCGCCACCTTCGATGGCGCGTTCGTCGTCGACAACTTCGCCATCCTCTTCAAGATCTTCTTCTTGGTCGCCGCCGTCATCGTCCTCGCGGTGTCGCGCCACTACTTCGACCAGCCGGGCTATTACCAAGGGGAGTACTACTTCCTGCTGCTCACCTCGTTCCTCGGCTGCCTCCTGATGCCGTCCTCGCGCGACCTCCTGATGCTCTTCATCTCCCTCGAGCTCGTGTCGGCGCCCGGCTTCCTGATGGCGGCGTTCCGCAAGTGGACCGTGACCGGCGTCGAGGGCGGGCTCAAGTTCTTCCTGATCGGCGTCCTCTCGACCGCCGTGATGCTGTTCGGCATGAGCCTGATCTACGGGTTGACCGGCGGGAAGACGCGTCTCGACGAGGTCGCCGGCGCCCTGGGGCAGCTCGACCCGTCCCAGGAGGCGATGGCCCTCGCGTCGATCCTGTTCGTGGTCGTCGGCTTCGCGTTCAAGGTCTCCGCCTTCCCGTTCCAGTTCTGGGCGCCGGACACGTACGAGGGCGCGCCGGTCCCGGTCGCGGCGTTCCTGGCCGTGGCGTCGAAAGCCGCCGGATTCGCGGGCTTGCTGCAGCTGATGTTCGTGGCGTTCATCGGTCAGCACGAGTTCTGGGTGCCGATCTTCGCGTTCCTCGCGATCGCCACGATGACGATCGGCAACCTCGTGGCGCTGCAGCAGCGGCAGTTCGTCCGGCTGCTCGCGTACTCGGGGATCGCGCAGGCGGGCTACATCCTGTTGCCGTTCGCCCTGGTCACGACCGACGAGGCCGTGAACCAGCAGGCGTTCGCGTCCGCGACGGCCTACATCCTTATCTACGGGATCATGAACCTCGGCGCGTTCGCGGTCGCGGTGGCGCTCAGCAAGCGGAGTCCTCGGCTCCTGATCTCCGACTTCGCCGGGGTCGCGCGGGTCGCCCCGTTCCTCGCGGTGGGCATGACGCTGTTCATGGTGTCCCTCGCAGGGGTGCCTCCGGCGGCGGGGTTCTGGGCGAAGATCCTGATCTTCGGCGCCGCGATCGGGCGGGGGGAGTTGCTCGGGCCGCTGCTCGCGGCGATCATGGTCGTGAACTCCGTCGTGAGCGTCTTCTACTACCTGGCGATCCCGCGCCAGATGATCTTCCAGCCCCTGGAGGACACCACCCCGGTTCGCACACCGGTCCTGCTGGCCGGCGTCGTCGGCCTCTCGATGGCCGCCCTGCTCTTCTTCTTCCTGCTTCCCGGCACGTTCTCGCGGATCGCCGACATCTCGACGCTCGTCGCCTGAACCGCTCCGCCCGGGTCGAACGAACAGGCTGTGAGACCATGGTTCCGAGGGGGTTCCGACCCCTCGGAACCTCCAGGACAAGGAGCGTGAGGAGAATGGCACCGGGCATCAATCGATTGAAGACCTGGGTCCTGATCGCGGCACTCGGCGGGCTGTTCGTGCTCGTCGGGCAGCTGCTGGGCGGCACCACCGGCGCGGTGATCGCGCTGGCCCTGGCACTGGTCTTCAACTTCTCGATGTACTGGTTCTCCGACCGGATCGCGATCGCGACGACGCGCTCGAAGCCCGTCACCGAGCACGAGATGCCGGACTACTATCGGATGGTCCGCGAGCTCGCGAACGAGCAGAAGGTGCCGATGCCTCGGCTCTACGTCTCCGACATGATGCAGCCGAACGCGTTCGCCACGGGCCGGAACCCGGAGCACGCCGCCGTGGCCGTCACCCGCGGCATCCTCCAGCTCCTCGACGAACGAGAGCTCCGCGGCGTGCTCGCCCACGAGCTCTCCCACGTGGCGAACCGCGACATCCTCGTCTCCTCGGTCGCGGCCGCGATCGGCATGAGCATCACGTTCCTCGCCCGGTTCGCGTTCTTCTTCGGCGGCGACGACGAAGGTGGCGGCAACATCTTCGCCCTCCTGTTGGCCTGGATCCTGGCGCCGATCGCGGCGCTCCTGATCCAGATGGCCGTGACGCGGTCGCGCGAGTATCAGGCGGACGAGTCCGGCGCGTTCCTCTCACGGGATCCCGATGCCCTGGCCAGCGCGTTGCTCAAGCTCGAGCAGGCCTCGCGGCAGGTGCCGGCCCCCGCCAGCGTCAGCCCGGCGGAGGCGCACATGTTCATCGTGAACCCGATGAACGCGCTGCAGGCGCGCGGGATGGGCGGGATCACGAGCCTGTTCCGGACCCACCCGCCGACCGAGGCGCGCGTGGAGCGCCTGCGGGCCATCGCGAGCGAGCTCCGCGGCGAGCGCGGCCCGATCGGCTGATCCGAGCGTTCGCTACGCGACGAGGGCCTGGCAGAACTCGCCGAACGCGTCGATGTAGCGCTGGACGTCGTCCTCGGTGTGCTGGACGGAGATCGTCCACTGCTCCTCGTCGCCGGGCGTCATGAAGATCCCGCGGTTCACCATCCACGGGTAGGACGCCCAGTACAGCTCCGTGTGCGTCTCGAGGAAGTCCCGATAATTCGTGAGTCGCTCTCCTCGGTAGGAGACGCAGCCCTTCGCGCCCAGGTCCACCGTGTGCGCGGGGATCCCAGCGTCGGCGATCGCGCGGTCGCAGCCTTCCGCGAGCATCGAGCCGAGCTTCCCGAGGTGATCGTAGGAGTCGCGCGTGAGCACCTGTGTGAGCGCGGCGAGACCGGCGGCCGACGAGAGCGGGTTGCCGTTGAACGTGCCCTGCTGGGCGGCACCTTTCGTGACCCACTCCATGAAGCGGCTCTCGCCACCGAAGGCGCCGATCGTGGAGCCGCCCCCGATCGCCTTCGCGAACGCGGACAGGTGGGGCTTCACGCCGTAGCGCTCCATCGTGCCGCCGTACGCGATCGTGCCGCCGCACTTCACCTCGTCGTAGATCAGCACCACGCCGTGCTCCTCACAGGCCTCGCGGAGCGCCTGGAGATAGCCGGCCTGGGGTTCGATGATGCCGACGTTCATCATCACGGGCTCGAGGATCACCGCCGCGACCTCGCCCTCGTTGTCGGCGAGGGCCTGCTCGACGGCGCCGGCGTCGTTGAACGGCACCACGATCGTCGTGTCCCACAGCGCCCTTGGGATGCCCTTGGATGTGGGCTGGGTGGTGTACCAGGCCTTGCCCTCGTGATCGACGTCGTGGCGGAGGCCCAGCACGTCGGCCTCGGGGACCACGGAGAACAGCAATGAGTCGTGATGGCCGTGGTACGAGCCCTCCATCTTCACGACTTTGTCCCGGCCCGTCGCCGCGCGCGCCACCCGCAGCGCATCCATCGTCGCCTCGGTCCCGGAGTTCACGATCCTGACCTGCTCGAGCTCGAATCGATCGCAGATCGCCTCCGCGAGCGCGACCGTTGTGGGCGTGGTGACGGCGAAGTGGATCGCCTCGCGCGCAGCCTTCTCGAGCGCCTCGACGATCTTCGGGTGGGCGTGGCCAACGATGTTCACGCCGAAGCCGCCGTGGAAGTCCTTGTACTCCGTGCCGTCCACGTCCCAGACGCTCGAGCCTCTGCCCTTCTCGAGGTAGACGGGGTAGGGATCGCCCACCTGGAAGTTGGAGGCGACGCCGCTCGGGAGGCTCTTCACGGCGCGCTCGAAGAGCGCCTTGGACGCCGGTGTCCTTGTCAGTAGGTCAGCGCTCTCGCGCTCGGCGATCTCCGCCGCTCGGGTCGTCAGGCGTTCCAGATCCATCTCCACCTCCTGAGGGTCCGGGGGAATCTACAGGCGCGACCTTGGCCCTGCAATACAGCAACGACCGTGTGTTGCCCGAGCTTCAGCGATAGTTCGTGAACTGCAGCGCGAGGCCGAAGTCCTCCTCCTTGACGGCCCGGATCGCAGACTGGAGGTCGTCCTTCTGCTTGGCCGACACGCGGACCTGCGATCCCTGGATCTGGGTCTGCGTCTTGGGAACGCTGCTGCGGACGAACTTGGAGATCTGTTTGGCCTTCTCGTCCGGGATCCCCTGGATGACGTCGACGGTCTGCCGTACCGTCCCCTTGGCGGCCTGCTCGACCTGTCCGGGCTTGAGAGACTTCAGCGGGACCTGTCGCTTGACGGCCTTCTCCTGGACCACCTGCCACGCCGCCTTCAGCCGGTCCTCCGTGCCCGCCGCCATCTCGATCTTCTCGTTCTCGAGGGAGACCGAGGTGCCGGTGCCCTTGAAGTCGAACCGCTGCGAGATCTCGCGCGCCGCCTGATCGACGGCGTTGCGGACCTCCTGCAGGTCGACCTCTGACACGATGTCGAACGAGAACTGATCCTTCGCCATGCGCCAATCCTAGAAGGAGGCGGTGGCCGGCGTCCCGGGGTTGCCCGCCCCCGAGCAGCGGGGCAGACTCGCGGTCATGTCCCCGAAGCGAGGATCGACGGTCCTCGTCACCGTGCTGTTCACCGACATCGTCGGGTCCACGGAGATCGCGGCCGACGTGGGAGATCGTCGATGGCGGGACCTCGTCCAGCGGCATCATGCGGTCGTCCGCCGCGAGTTGAAGCGGTTCGGAGGCAAGGAGCTGGACACGGCGGGTGACGGCTTCTTCGCGAGCTTCGACCGGCCCGCGGGGGCGATCCGCTGCGCATGCGCGATCTCCGACGCGGTCCGGGAGCTCGGGCTCGAGATCCGCGCGGGCCTGCACCTCGGGGA
>CBHFMJ010000042.1:0-11322 GCA_965994715.1 uncultured bacterium
CGGCACGGGCGGTTCGTCAGGGGTGGCCTACCTCCGGTCGACGCTCGACAAGCGCTTCTTCCCCGAGCTCTGGGGACTGCGAGGCGACCTCTAACCGGGCGCCACTCGCCCGTGCCACTGCCCGGGTGTACCGTCGGGAGCGAGATGCGATGGATCCGGTTCGCCCTCATATCGGTGCTGGTGGCCGGCGCCTGCACGGAGCCGCCAGCCGACGACGGCTCGCCGCCCCCGTCGGTTTCCCCGACGCCATCGGACTCTCCGTCCGTGGTCCCCACCGGCGCGGGGCTCGCCGACGGCACGCCGCTCCCCGATGGATGCGCTGGCGCGGTCGTCGCGTCCCAGACCGTCGCGTTCGTCGCGGACGGGCGCGCGTGGGCCCTCGATCCCGACACGGCCGAGCTGTCCTGCCTATTCCCCGTGGAGGACGCCGGTCCCTTCTCGTGGGGACCGCAGGGCGATCGGGTCCTGCTCGGTGGGTTCGAGGTCCGTGGGTTGGGTGGCCACGCGCCCGACCTCCCCGCGATCCATACGGCCGTGGGCGCCTTCGACTGGGGACACCCGATCGGTCTGGCCGTGGCCTTCGCCGACGGCAAGGGCAACCCGCGCAAGCGGTTCATCGATGACGGGCGCCTGATCAGGCTGGATGCGCTGCCGCCCGGGAGCTACCTCGAGGTCGCGTATCACCCCAGCGGTCTGGCGCTCTCGTTCGTGGTGGAAACCGACGAGGGCCAGGAGATCTGGCTGTCGACGAACGAGGGCGAGGATCCGGAACGGCTGATCTTCTCCAAGCGGGGAACGACGTTCACCTCGCTCGCCTTCTCACCGAACGGAGAGACCCTCTGGTGGACGGCCCAGCACGCGGAAGGCTATCCCGAGCTCCACTTCATGCACCTCGACACCCGATCCGGATTCGGCACGGCGTGGCGGGGGACGGAGGGGACGGTCACCGACGGGCTGAGGCTCGCCCCGGCCGGACCGAGGTCGGCGGTGACGGAGGGTGCGGCCTGCGAGGAGCACGAGGCGCTCATCCTCGACCGAGGGGAGACGACGGTCGCGCTCCCCGATGAGGCACGGCCCACGGAGGCGCTGGGATGGATCGACCGATCGACGTTACTCGTCTCGGCCGGCGGGTGCGGCGAGACGATCGACCTCCACGCGGTGGACGCTCGAGGTGAGGAGGATCCCACCCTGCTCGCCCTCGAGGTCGAGATCGCCGCCCCGCGAACCCAGGTGATCGATCCGCCGGAGGAAGTGCCCGCCCCCGACCCGGAGGTGGAGCCGCCCCCCGACGGCGTCGGCTGATAACGCCGTCGCGGGCGACCGGTCGGTCGCCGAGATGGGAGGTTCAGGGACACCCGCGTTCAGGTCGAGAGATCCTGCTCGGCCTCGTCGCGAGGCCACACCGACGGCTCCGGGTCGCTCAAGAACCGTCCGAGCTCCTCGGCGTCGGACCCGGTGAGACTGATCGCCGCGACCGGGCGATCGATGTTCCAGATCGAGATGCGAGCGTGGTCTCCGGGAACGGTGGTCGTTCCCTCGGGCGCGGAGAACTCGTGATCCTCCAGGTACCTGCTGACCCGCAGGACGGGACCGGGCGGGTCACCGTCGCTGGTCTGGATCCCGAGGTAGAGCCTCGTGATCTTCGGGCCACGGGATCGCGCGTCGCCGGCCGGGAGCGGCGCCCCGCACGAGGCACAGAACCGGGACTCCTCGGGCGCCCGGACACCGCATCGCGGGCAGTACATGCACCGATCCTCGCCCCGGTGGCCGACGATGGCAAGCTCTAAGGCGCATGGGGCTTGACGTCTGCCCGTCCGCAGGCGTACACCCCCAAAGAGGGCGAGCAAGAGAAGGCGAGCAAGAGGAGGAAAGGCGAGAGGGGGCCAGCGATGGCGACGGATCTAGCGGTCAGCGTGGCGGATCAACCCGGTGGGTTGGCCGACGTGGGTGAGGCGCTCGGCAACGCCGGGATCAACATCGAAGGGCTGTGCGGCGTCGGCCTCGGCGATCGAGGGGTGATCCATATCCTGGTCGAGGACGGGGCCGCGGCTCGCGCCGCGCTCGAAGGTGCCGGTCTCAACGTCGAGAGCGAGGCCGAGGCGATCGTGAGCGCGATCCCGGGGGACGTGAGGACGCCGGGGACGTTGGGGAAGATGGCGCGCGCGGTCGCCGAGGCGGGGGTCAACATGCGGGCCGTCTATCTCGCGACGGACAACCGCGCCGTCGCCGTAACGGACGACAACGCGAAGGCGCTCGCGGCTCTCGGGATGTAGTGCTCCAACAGGGCGACCGGAAACGTTCGGACGAAGGGAGGGATGAGCGGATGGCGACGGACCTCACCGTCATTCTGGACGATCGCGCAGGCCAGCTCGCGCACATGGGGGAGGCGCTGGGTGACGCTGGCGTCGTGATCGAGGGGATCAGCGCGACGACGAGCGACGGCGTCGGGATCGTGCACGTGCTCGTCGACAACGCGATGGTCGCGCAGAACGCCCTGATCCTCGCCGACATCAAGGTCGAGGGCGAGGCCGACGCGGTCGTGATCGACCTGACCGCCGAGGAGGCGGGCAAGCCAGGGACGCTGGGACGGCTCGCCGGCAAGGTATCGATGGCGGGGATCAACGTCTCGGTCGCCTACCTGGCAACCCGTGATCGAGTGGCGCTCGTGACCAACGACAACGAGCGGGCACGGGAGGCGCTCCAGGCCTAGGGACCCTCCGCTCCCAGAGTCGCTCGCGCCTCCCAGGGTCTACCGCTCCGACGACCGCTCGGCGCCCTCGAACCGCAGCAGCATCAGCGAGTGCGCGACCAGGTTCAGTGCCTCGCGGCGGATCACGCGCGTCTGACCGGGGTTCGCCGTCTGGAGGATCTCGTGCCAGACGCCGCCCCCCTCGAAGCGAGGGAGCGTTACCTTCTTCGAGCGGGTCCCACCGTTCAGCAAGAGGAGGACGGTGTCGCCGCGGATCCGTCGCCCTCGATCGTCGCGCTCGTCGGTGGCTCGTCCCGGGATCAGCATCCCGAGGACACGGTTCTCCGGGTCCGCCCAGTCCTCGTCGGTCATCTCCTCGCCGTCGGGACGCACCCACATCACGTCCTTGCGGCCGCCGCCGTCGAACGTCCCGCTGAAGAACGAACGGCGCCGGAGCACCGGGTTCGATCGGAAGATCTGCAGGGCCGATCTCGTGAAGTTCAGCATCGCCTTGTCGCGATGCTCCCAATCGAACCAGCTGACCTCGTTGTCCTGGCCGTACGCGTTGTTGTTGCCACGCTGCGTCCGGGAGATCTCGTCGCCTCCGAGGAGCATCCGGACGCCCTGGGAGAAGATCAACGTGGCGATCAGGTTCCGCTTCATCCGCTCGCGCAGCTTCGCGACCTCCGGCTGATCCGACGGGCCCTCTACCCCCCAGTTGGCGGAGAAGTTCTCGTCCGACCCGTCCTCGTTGCCTTCGCCGTTGGCCTCGTTGTGCTTCGACTCGAACGTGACGAGGTCCTGGAGGGTGAAGCCGTCGTGCGCCGTGACGAAGTTGACCGAGGCGTACGTGTTCCGGCCGCTCGCCTCGTAGAGGTCGCTCGATCCGGAGAGCCGGAACGCGAGCTCCGGCAGCTGGCCGGGATCGCCGCGCCAGAACCGCCGCACGCAGTCCCGGTACTTCCCGTTCCACTCCGCCCATCCCACGGGGAAGTTGCCCACCTGGTAGCCGCCGGGACCGACGTCCCACGGCTCGGCGATCAGCTTCACCTGCGAGAGCACCGGGTCCTGCTGGATGATGTCGAAGAACGTCCCCAAGCGGTTCACCTCGTAGAGCTCGCGAGCGAGCACCGGCGCCAGATCGAAACGGAACCCGTCCACGTGCATCTCCAGCACCCAGTGGCGGAGGCTGTCCATGATCAGCTGGATCGCGCGTGGATGGAGCATGTTGAGACTGTTGCCCGTCCCCGAGAAGTCGATGTAGTAGCGCGGATCGTCGGGAGAGAGGCGATAGAAGGCCTTGTTGTCGATGCCTCGGAGGGAGAGCGTCGGGCCGAGGTGGTTCCCCTCGGCCGTGTGGTTGTAGACCACGTCGAGGATCACCTCGATGCCGGCCCGGTGCAACGTCTTGACCATCGACTTGAACTCGTAGACCTGCTGCCCGACGGAACGGGTGGCGTAGGCGTGGTGCGGCGCGAAGAACCCGATCGAGTTGTAGCCCCAGTAGTTCGCGAGGCCGCGCTCGACGAGGTGCCGGTCGTCGACGAACTGGTGCACGGGGAGGAGTTCGACAGCGGTCACGCCGAGCGAGAGCAGATGCTCCACCACGGGGTCGTGCGCGAGCGCGAGGTACGTCCCCCGGATCTCCGGTGGGATCGACGGATGGGTCTTCGTCATGCCCCGCACGTGCGTCTCGTAGACGACCGTCCGGTTCCACGGCGTCTCCGGCCGGCGGTCCTCTCCCCAGGTGAACGCCCGGTCGATCACCACGCACTTCGGCATCGAACCCGCGCTGTCGCGCGCGTCGAACGAGACGTCCTCGTCCGCGTGGCCGATCTCGTAGCCGTACACAGCGTCGTGCCACCGCACCGGTCCGCTGACCGCTCTCGCGTACGGATCGAGGAGGAGCTTGTTCGGGTTGAACCGGTGGCCCTCCCGCGGCTCGTACGGTCCGTGCACGCGGTAGCCGTACAGGCGTCCCGGTCGCACGTCCGGCAGGTAGGCGTGCCACAGCAGGTCCGTGCGGTTCGTGAGCGGGATCCGTTCCGCTTCCACCGCGTCGTCGGGCCGGTCGAACAGGCAGAGGTCGACGCCGGTCGCGTGCTCGGAGAACAGGGAGAAGTTGACCCCTTCCCCGTCCCATGTGGCGCCCTGTGGATAGGGCGAGCCCGGCCAGACCCGGATCGTCACGAGGCCTGAGACCCCTCGCGCCGGTCGGTGACGGGCCGGAAGAAGAGGCATGCCAGGGGCGGGAGCACGATCCGCGCGCTCTGGGGTCGATCGTGCCAGGGCGTGGCCTCCGCCTCCACGCGGCCGAGGTTCCCGGCGCCCGACCCGCCGTAGACCTCCGCGTCGCTGTTCAGTGCCTCGCGCCAGGCTCCACCTTCCGGGAGGCCGATCCTGAATCGCTCGTGCAGCATGGGCGTGAGGTTGATCGCCACGACCACGACGTCGCGTGCACCTTCACCGCGCCGGAGGAAGCAGAGCGTTCCGCCTTCGGCGTCGGCGGCGTCGATCCACTCGAAGCCGAGAGGCTCCACGTCGAGCGCATGCAGCGCGGGTTCCGACACATGCAGCGCGTTCAGGTCGCGCACCCAACGGACGATGCCTTCGTGCGCGGGATCGTCCCGCAGGTGCCATGCGACGCTCGCATCGTGGTCCCACTCGGCCCCCTGGCCGAGCTCGCCGCCCATGAACAGGAGCTTCTTGCCGGGCTGTGCCCACTGGCAGCCGAGCAGCAACCGCAGGTTGGCGAACCGTTGCCAGTCGTCCCCCGGCATCTTGCCGAGGAGTGAGCCCTTGCCGTGGACGACCTCGTCGTGCGAAAGCGGAAGCACGAAGTTCTCGGAGTAGGCGTAGACCTGCCGGAACGTGAGCTCGCCGTGGTGGTAGCGACGGTGGATCGGCTCGCGCCGGAGATGCTGCAGCGTGTCGTGCATCCAGCCCATGTCCCACTTGAACCCGAATCCGAGGCCGCCGACGTCCGTGGGGCGCGACACCATCGGCCACGCGGTTGACTCCTCCGCGAACGTCTGCGCTCCGGGATGCTCCCGGTAGACGTCCTCGTTGAGCCGCCGGAGGAAGGACACGGCCTCGAGGTTCTCGCGGCCGCCATAGACGTTGGGGAGCCACTCGCCCGCCTCGCGGGAGTAGTCGAGATAGAGCATCGAGGCGACCGCGTCCACGCGGAGCCCGTCGGCGTGGTACGTCCGGAGCCAGTGGTCCGCGCTCGAGAGCAGGAAGCTGCGTACCTCGTCGCGGCCGTAGTTGAAGATCAGCGTGTGCCAGTCGGGGTGATAGCCGCGGCGCGGATCGGCGTGTTCGAAGAGGTGTGTGCCGTCGAAGAACGCCAGCCCGTGCTCGTCGGACGGGAAATGCGATGGCACCCAGTCCAGGATCACACCGAGCCCGCGCCGGTGGAGGTGATCGACGAGGAACATCAGGTCCTGCGGCGTGCCGAACCGTGACGTCGGCGCGAAGTACCCGGTCGTCTGGTAGCCCCACGAGCCGGAGAAGGGGTGCTCCATCACGGGGAGCAGCTCCACGTGGGTGAAGCCGAGGTCGATCGCGTGGTCGGCGAGCTGGTACGCCAGATCCCGGTAGCCCAGCCAGCCCCCATCCGGCCCTCGACGCCACGAGCCCGCGTGGACCTCGTAGATCGACATCGGCGAGGTGAGGGCGCTCTGCTCGGCTCGGGCCGCGAGCCAGTCCGCGTCGCCCCAGTCGTAGGCGAGGTCCCACACGATGGAGCCGGTCCGGGGCGGCAGCTCCGAATGGAACGCGAACGGGTCCGCCTTGTCGACGCGATACCCCCCGTGCCGTGAGCGGATGTGGAACTTGTAGCCGTGACCCTGCAGGGCGCCATCGACGGCACCGGACCAGATCCCGGAGGATCGGACGGGGGCGAGCGGATCCGCGCCGGCGTCCCAGCCGTTGAAGTCCCCGATCACGGACACCTGTTCCGCGTTCGGCGCCCACACGGCGAACGAGGTGCCGCCGGTGCGGGGGTGGGCGCCGAGCTTGTCGGCCAGGCGGCCGTGCGTCCCCTCGGCGAACAGGTAGAGATCGTCGGCGGTCAGCTCGTGGGGGGTGGTGGTGCGCGTCACGGGGCTCTGCTCCCGCCGGATCCGTCGCCGCGGATCCGGTCGATCCGTTCCAGCAACGGCGTGACCTCCGGTCGGTCTTGCAGTTCCTCGAGGGTCCACGGGTAGCGTCGACGCCAGTTGGGTCGCTCGGGCCCGGTTCCCGGCACGTTCTGGGGATCGTGCTCCAGCAGGAGATCGCCGAGCGATGTCGTGATGATCGCGGCCCTGCTCGCGGCCAGGCGTTCCAACGATGCCTCGAGCGAGGCTCGCGGGTTCTCCCCGTCCAGGTCGGTTCGGAGCCCGCTGCCTGGGAGCGAGGCGGGTAGCGCCTCGCGGACGTTCCGCCGCGCGAGGAGGATCTCCTCGGCCTGCGTCCGGTCGATCAGCCCGAGCTCCTCGCGGAGCGGGACGTCGGCTCCGCGCCAGAAGCCCGCCCACGTCGGCATGTCGTGGGTGTTCAACGCCGCGACGCTCTCGGCCGGCGGTTCGGGGAGCCCCCCGCTGCCCGCCTCACGCTGCGCGACGTAGGTCCGGAGGATCCCGTGGGCTCGCATCGCCGGGCGAACGGTGCCCGGGACCGTTCCGAGATCCTCGCCGACCACCACCGCCTGCGTCTCGTTCGCCGCGATCGAGAGGAGCGCGTACCACTCCTGGGGTCGGTACCGGACGTAGACGCCGTCCTTGGCCCCGGCGCCGCGCGGGACCCAGTAGAGGCGATGCAGCCCGATCACATGGTCGATCCGCGCGATCGCGGCGTAGCGGAACAAGGTCCGGAACACCTCGTCGTGATACCGGTAGCCGGCCTCGCGCGCCCCGTGCGGGTGCGGTGGGGGCGCGCCCCAATCCTGTCCTTGCGACCAGAACGCGTCCGGTGGGGCGCCGGCCGCGACGTCCGGCGCGAACGAGGATCGTTCGCGCCAGCCGTCGTAGCCGGCGCCGTTCACGCCGATCGGGAGATCGAGCATGAGGCCGCCGCCGCCGGCTCCGGCCCCGTCGGCCGCCTCAGCAAGCTGCTGCGTCGCCACCCACTGGACGTACAGGTGGTAGCGCGCGCGATCGTCCTCGAGCGGGTCGCCCGGAAGCGAGCCGTCCCGCTCCGCGTCGGGCCAGGCGCCCCACCACGACCCGCGCCGTTCGACCTCGGCACGGAACCGCGCGTAGTCGGCGGCGCGCGGGTTGCTCGCGAACTCGGCGAGACCGGCGGGAGGCGTCCCTCCGAACGCCTGCTGCGCGAGGGGGTCGAGGATCGTGCGCTTCGCCGCCGCCACGGCCGGATGATCCGAGAGGTCGGCCTTGCGCAGCCGCGCGATCCGTTCGCGCAGGGCCGGATCGTCCAGCGCCTCACGTGCTGCGTCGGACCTCTCGAGTCCCGGTGCCCGGGTGACGTCGATGTAGGTCTCGTTCCAGAACAGCCGGCTCGCGGGCGAGTAGGGGCTCGGCTCGAGCATCGCCTCGTCGAGGAACTGGGCGAACAGCGGGAGGGTCGCCGTCGCCGACCCGCCCAGGCCATCGACCCAACGCCGCAGATCTCCGAGGTCGGAGTAGCTGCCGACCCCCCAGTCGTCGTCCGCCCGGAGCGCGTAGAGCGGCGCGAAGACCCCCCACCACCGGCCGGACGGTCGGGGGCACTTCCTCGGCGCCGACAGGACGAGCGCCCGCACCATCGTTTCCCCGGCGTCGAGCCACAGCGTGTGTCGTCCTGCGGGGAGTCGGCGGCCGATCGCGATGCGCGCGGGAACGGATCCCGACTCCTCGGCCCCCGTCACGGTCGGTGTGGCTTCGTCCCATCGGTCGGGCTCCTCGCCTTCGGGGGCGAGCCCGAAGCGGAAGGGGCGCTCGGAGCTCGACACCGACATGCCCACGTCGACCTCGCGCACCCGTCCGCCCCATGCGACGATCACCGGCTCGACCCGCCGGCGGGCGAGCTCTTCGTGACGGGCTCGGAGCGCCGCCGGCGCGTCACGGAGCGACGCGATCGGGGCGCCCATCGCCCCGAGCACTGCGATCATGCTGTCCACGCTCGCGTGCACCCGTTTCCCGTGCACGTTCCGGTAGCTCTCCTGGACGTCGTAGAGGCGAGCGAGCTGCCGCAACACCCGGCGGTCGTCGGTCACGGGCCTTCGTCCAGCAGATCGAGGAGGCCACGCACCGGCACGGGGAGCCAGTCGGGACGGTTGTCGAGCTCGTAGGCGACCTCGTACACGGCCTTGTCGAGCAGCTGCGCGTGCAGCAGCCTCCGGGTCTCCTCCTCGGTCTCCGGCAGCAGCGGACTGTCGCCCACGACGTCGAAGTAGTGATCGAGGTACGTCGCGGAGACCCAGTGTGTCCACGCCTGCGCCCAGCCGGCGAGCGAGGTCTTCTCCTCCGGGGAGAGATCCTGGACCCACGGCCAGCGCATCGCCGTTCGGGTCGCGTAGTCGAAGGAACGGAGCATCCCGGCCACGTCTCGGAGCGGGGAGCGCTTGATCCGCCGTTCGCTGAGCGGTCGGGCGGGCTCGCCCTCGAAGTCGATGATGATGAAGTCGCGTCCGGTCCACAGGACCTGGCCGAGGTGGAAGTCCCCGTGGATCCGGGTCCGCTGTCCGCTGATCCGCTCCCCCGTGATCACCGCGTACCGGGAGAGGAGCTCGTCCTCGCGAGCGAGCAGCTCCTCGACCTGGGGCCCGACCTGGTGCTCGCTGAGGCGGCGGAGCGTCGCCACCGCCAGAGAGCGCATCGATTGGTACATCGAGCGCTGGTACATCCGCGTGACCGGCTCGGGTGCGAACACGGGATCGTCGGGCCGCGAGCCGAGCGCGAGATGCAGCTGAGCGGTCCGCCGACCCAGGAGCCACGCCGATCCGAGGAACGGACCGATCAGGTCGTAGGTGAGCAAGGACGGCAGCTCGCCCACCATGTCCATCACCGAGCGCTCCACGCGGGGAACCGGCTGATCGGCGGGGAGGGCCAGGGCTCGCTCGAACGACTCCCGGACGGCATCGAGCGCGTAGGCCCACGCATCTCCCTCGTTCTGGACGAAGCCCTGGAGGATCGCGATCGTCGATCCCTTGCCCTCGTCGGGCATCTCGATCGCGCCGGCTGCGGGCGCCGCGTGCCGGAAGACCGTGCGGTCGGTCAGGAATCGGCCGACCTCGAGCTCCGGATTTATGCCCTCCTCGAGTCGACGGAACAGCTTCAGCACGAGACGGTCCTCGAACGTCACCGAGGTGTTGCTCTGCTCCCCCCAGCTGACCTGGGGCTCGAGGGCGCCGGTCCCGCGGAGCCGGATGAAGCCCTCGGCGCGGGTTCCGGCGATCCGGCGTCGCTGACCGCGCGCGACGCGCCGGCGCTCGATCATCTCCAGCATGGCGCCGGCGAACGCCGGATCGCGCAGCCCGTCGACGACGAGCCAGACGCCGTCGGCCGCTTCGACCCGCGCCACCACATATTCCTGGCCGATGTCGTCTCCCTCCCGCATGCCGGCGAGGGGGAGGGCGTAGGTCGCCGGCTCCCCTTCCGTGAACGTCACGTCGACGAGCGCGATCACGCCCTGGCCATCGTTGCCGCGGACGCGGATCGTGTCGGCGATCGTCACGGTGGACACCCGCCTGCCTTTCGCCCCGAACCAGCGCTGCCGGACCAGGAAGCGTGGGAGGGATCGCTCGAGGGCGCCCCGCGCGGGAGCGTCGAGCACCGCGTCCCACGAGGCGGACGAGGTCAGGGTCGGAACGGGAGACGAAAGGACCTCCTCCTCGCGCTCGTCCGGTTGGAGCCGGAACCAGAAGTAGCCGTACGGTCCCAGCGTGATGAAGTACGGGAGCTGGCCGATCCGTGGGAAGCGCGTCGGGCCGAAGAGCTCGACGGGGATCTGGCCGTCGAAGCGCGACAGGTCCAGCTCCACGAACTGCGCGCTCCGCGACAGGTTCGCCACGACCAGCGTGCGGTCCTCGCCGAACGTGCGGAGGAACGTGACCACCTTCCGGTTCTCCGGATAGAGGAACTCGATGTCGCCGCGCGAGAGCGAAGGAGAGCGCCTTGCCGCGCCGATCAATCGACGCATCCACCACAGGAGCGACGTCGGGTTGTTCTGTTGCGCCTCGACGTTGACGGCCGAGGGATGATGCTCCGGATCCGCGACGAGGGGGAGGTACAGCCGCTGGGGGTTGGCGGCGGAGAATCCTGCGTTCCGGTCCTGGTTCCATTGCATCGGCGTCCGCACGCCGTTGCGGTCGCCGAGGTAGATGTTGTCGCCCATCCCGATCTCGTCGCCGTAGTAGATGACCGGGGTGCCGGGCAGCGAGAACAGCAGCGCGTTCATCAGCTCGATCCGGCGCCGGTCGTTGCCGAGGAGCGGGGCGAGGCGCCGCCGGATCCCCAGGTTCACCCGCGCCTGCGGGTCGCCGGCGTAGACCCGGTACATGTAGTCGCGCTCCTCGTCGGTGACCATCTCGAGCGTGAGCTCGTCGTGGTTACGCAGGAACGTCGCCCATTGCCCGCTCTCCGGGATCGGCGGGGTCTGGTTCAGGATGTCGATCAGCGGGAACCGGTCCTCCATCCGGTTCGCCATGA
>CBHFMJ010000043.1:0-11287 GCA_965994715.1 uncultured bacterium
CCTATGGGAGGGTGCAGCGGTTCATGCGGTCACTCGCGATGGAAGGTGTCACGGACCTCTCTCAGCTGACGGTCGCCCTCCGCCAGCTCCGTTCGCTCGTGTCCTGAGGCGAGGTCAGCCGCCGTAGAAGATCGTGGTCACCCACAGGAGACCACGTGCCTTGACGACCCCGATGCCGATCCTCCGGAACCGTGGGTTCAAGATGTTGGCTCGGTGCCCCCCGCTTCCCATCCATAAGGTTCGAACTCGTTTGAGTGTGCCGGCGGCTCCGACGTTCTCGCCCCACGTGGACGGGCTGTACGCCCGGACCACGCTGTAGAGGTTCGTCGTGTGGATGCAACGGTTCAGCTCCGCCATCTTCTTCGAATGCTTCCACGCGAAGTGCGAGACGTTGGCGTTCAGCCGGAACGCCGGGAGGCCGTGATTGCGCCGCGTCTGGTTCAGGAGCTGGAGCGTCTTGCGCCGGGCGGTGATGTTGTCGGCGTCGGCCGGGGAAGGCATCCCCGCGATGAGCACGGCGACGACCAACACGAGGAGAGAGAGTCTCCGATAGGTCATCGGACGACATCGACGCTATCGAAGCGATCGCGGAGATTACAACCGGAACCGCGAACCCTTTACGACTTCTTCACATAGCGCGTCTGCGCTAGACCATCGGCCCTGGCTCAACCGTTCACGGCGCATGCGCAGCCGGTACCACAACCCGTTCCTGCAGGTCGAGCGGCACGTTCGGGCGTGGCGGACGAGCTCACGGCGAACACCGAGGGCCGCCGTAGGGCGTTCTCGTGACCCTGAGGGCAAGGGATCGGCGCATCTGCGTGCGCGATCGCTCGTCGCGACTCGAAGTTCGCGCCGCACGATCCGCATCGGTACTCGTACATGGGCATCTCGATCAGATCCCGCTCGGCGGAGGCGGAGGCGGAGGTGGTGGCGTGTCATCGACGGGAGAGGCAGCGTCCGGAGCCGGGAACGCGGTCTGCGGGGTGCCGACGGGCGATCCCTTGGGACTCGCTGGCGACGGCGCCGCGACCGCATCGCCGAACCCGGTGCCGGCGATCGGGTCGGCGGTAGCGGCGGCCCCGCGATGGGTGAGGAAGTACACGATCGCTCCGAGCACGAGCGCGCCCGCCGCGATCAGGACGATCATCAAGAGCGGTGAGCTCGACGAGGGGATCGCGCTCGCCACCGCCTGGATCTCCGTGTTCTGACCGACCCGAGGCTCCCACGTCACGGTGTTCCCGTCGATCTCGCCGCTCGCGGAGCTCACGGGTCCTGGGAACGTGATCGAGATCCGGAACTCGAAGTTCTCGAGGAACTGCTGCGGGATCTCGGTCCCGGTGAATTCCTGGCCGCTCATGTCGAACCCGCCGGTGACGTGGAACTCATCACCCTCGCGGACGATGTTCAGCTCCTCCCCGGATGCCGTGCCGGAGAGCGTCCCGTTCCCGGTGAATTCGCTGAGGGGCACCTCCTCGAACGTGATCTGTCGCCCGACGAAGCCGTCCTCCGCGTACGGTTCCGACTCCGAACCGGGTGGCAGATCCGAGAGGTCCATGTCAGCGAAGAGCTGATCGACGTTCTGGCCGCTCAGTTCCAGCAGGCTCTCCTCCACGGCGACCACGGCGGTCCCCGACACGGTGTTGTCGGCGGTGACGTCCAGGTCCATGTTGACCTTGAAGCAACCAGCGAGGAGTATCGCGAGCGCCGCGCTTCCCAGCGCACGCCAGAACCTGCGTGTCTTCATCCCGTCCTCCCGATCCGAGTCAGCCGGAGCCTACCCTCGAGGTCGGATGCGGTCGAGGGCCCTTGCTCTCTGCGAGTGAGGTCGGATCGAGGGCGATCCTACGTCGGGGCTGGCGAGGAACCATCGGATGCGGGTCGGAGGGACCGGGAAGGGGGTGGGTTCCCCGGCACCCTCCGACTCCACACATCTGAGGACGGGCCTCGGCCGGAGGAGCCGAGACTCCGTTGCGGCCTGTTTACCCGTCCGAGGGCCGCGCAAACGTCGGATCGGCGAAAACCCGTGAAGGATCCGTGAAGATCCGAGCTGTCCGTGGCGCTCCGGTCAGGGGCCCCTAGGGGGTGGGCACCCGGAACATCGATCGGCTGTCGATCGGCGCTTCCGCCTCCGCGGCTCGGGTCGTCTGCTCGGGCGGGTGGGAGAGCTCGTCGTCCGGGGCCCCTTCGACGTCCTCCGATGCGGCACCGTCGGTCATGGGCACGCGAGCAGCCGCCGCGATGAGCGCTCGAAGCTCGGAGGCCGCCCGCTCCCCGTCGTCGACGAACTCCGCCCATCCGAACGCGACTCCCGCCTCACCGCGGGAGATCCGGGTGCGGAGGGTCTCCGCGTGCGCCCGCTGACCGGTCGCGACCTCGATGCTGCGGGAGAAGAGCGCGCGGGCGCGCCCGGGGCGGCCCTTCAGCGCCGCCAGGCGTCCGCGCTCGCGTAGCACGTGGGGCAGGTCGTTGCGGTAGAAGCGTGCGCGTCGGCTGGCCTGTCGAGCCACGGAGCGCGCCTGTCGGAGGAGGGCGGCTCGCCGCCGCCGATCCACCGCGGGTATGGCCTCGGCGGCGCGGAGCAAGGCGGTGAGCAGCCACGGTCGGACGGGGCTGACGCCGGCGTTCTTCATCCCGGCCCGCCGGAACGATCGCTGACTCTCCTCGAACGCCTCCACCGCTGCCCCCGGGTCACCGATGCCCAGGAGACGCACCCCTTCGGCCTGCATCACGCTCGCGATCGTGAGGACGTCTTCGCTGGATCGCTCCAGCTCGGCTCGGATGAGACGCTCGGGCACGAGCCCATCGGTCGCTTTCGCCCATCCCTCGAGCCCGATCCCCCGGGCCTGGGCGTCGCCGATCTCGAGGCCGGCCCGTCGGGCGGCTCCGCTGTCCTCCACGGCTCCGGCGAGGTCGCCGAGCCGGTAGCGCGCCATCGCGATCTGCAAGCGGCAGTTGTTCAGCTCCCATCGGTCGCCGGTCTGCTCGAGCAACTCCAGCGACTCGCGCATCCGCAGGAGCGACGCTTCGTACTCGGATCCGGCATAGAGCCCGGCCCCCCAGAAGTGGAGGGACTGACCCTGACCCCACAGGTCGCCGAGCTGGACGCGGATCGCGTGCGACCGCTGCGCGTACCGGACGCCCCGACGGTGCCAGGGGATGAGCATCATCGCCGGGGCATGCTCCGAGTACGCTTGCGCCAACTCGGCGGTCGGCGGGTAGCGCTCCGCGAGATTCAGCGACCGGAAGTGGGTCCAGAGGGTCGCGACCTTCCCGCGTTCGAACCACCAGGCGTAGCCGAGCCGTCCGTAGAAGCGCGACGCGAGGAGGTCGTTCGCGCCATCCTCGAGCGGACGACGTCCGACGAACATGGCGGGCCAGACCGAGTGGAGCGTCTGGACCAGGAGCTCGCCGAGCAGCATCGGAAAGAGGACGATCGCTCGTTTGGGCACGCGCCCGCCGACCATCCGGATCGCCCGCTCGATCGACGCGGCGCCCGTCCGAACGTCTCCGCGCTTGAACGCGAGCTCTCCGATCTTGCTCTCGATCTCGGCCGCCCTCTCTCCCGGAGGGACCAGCGACCGAGCCTCGTCGAGCCAGCGCGCGGATTCCTCGTAGGCACCTCGCACCATCAGGATCGCGCCGAGATCCTCGGCGACACGTGCCCGGGTCGAGACATCGGCCCTCGGTGTGCCTCGAGCCGCGATCCGGAGCATCGTCTCGGCGCTGTCGAACGCCTGGCGCGTGCGGGCGAGCGAGGCAGCCTCGAGGGCGGCGGGTTGCGCCCGATCGGAAGCCCCGGCTTCGTCGAAGTGGTACGCGAGGTCGAAGACGTCGCCCGGACGGGTACGCTCGATCATCTCCCCCGAACGGAGGTGCAGCGCCCGCCGTTGCTCTTCGTCGAGACGTCGGAGCGCCCCCTCCCGCACCTTGTCGTGGATGAACGAGAACCCGTCCCGTTCCGTGGCCCAGATCAGACCGGCTCGCCGCGCCTCCTCCACGATGGGGTCCACGAGTTCACGTTCGACGTTCGCGAGGGACGCGCATTCCTCCGTCGACGGGTGTCGGCCCAGGATCGCGGCTGCGGAGAGGAACGCGAGGGTGTCTTCCGGGAGGCGTCGGAGGCGGCTCGTGATGAACGTGGCGCCCTTCCCGGGGGAGACGAGCGTGGCGAGCGCCGCCGGGTCCAGCAGCCATCCGCCGGGTCCCGGGCGGAGCGCTTCGGACTCGACCATCCCGCGGACCACCGAGGTGATGAAGAACGGGCGACCTTGGGAGAGCTGCGCGATCACCGCGTGCGCCTGGTCCGCGAACCATCCCCCCATCGACGAGACGAGGTCGCGCGTCTCGTCGAGATCGAGGGGAGCCAACGTGATCGTTGTCGCCTTCGTCCAGCCCCTCGATGGATGGTCCTCGTCGACCTCCTCCCGGCGGATCGCCGCGACGACGGTGACGAACCGCGAGCCGTCGCGTGACGACGACGACCACCTGCTGACGACACCGAGCGAGAGATCGTCGGCCCACTGGCAATCATCCAACAGCAGGACCGCCGGACGGTTCCGTGTGCCGAGCGCATCGAAGAGTGCAGCGAGCGCGCCCTGGAACCTGCGCTCGACGGCGGGAGGCTCGATCCCCTCGGCGTCGGCGAGGAAGCGACGGAGGGACGGCAGCACGGTTCGCAGCTCCGGCGACCAGGGCGCGAGGGAGTCGGCGAGCGCAGCCGCGTAGACCTCGTCCTCGGCCGCGGCGTCGAGGATCGACGCGGCGAGCCCCTCGAGCATCGCGAACGGCCGGGGAGCCTCGAGCTCGTGAGCGTCCGTCCGGAAGACCCGGTGGCCGCGCTGCTCCGCGCCGAGGGCGGCTTCGTCGAGGATCCGTGACTTCCCATCTCCGGATCGGGCTTCGAGCCGAACGAGCGACCCCTGCCCTCGGGCGGCTCCCGCGATCGCCGCGTCGATCCTGGCGATCTCGTCGGCCCGCCCCACGAGGCCGGGCTCCGTGAGCGTCGTCCGTTGATCCCCGAGCCCGATCACGAGCGGGGGTTCGAGATCGCCACGGTCGAGGCTGCGCTCGATCTCGAGGACGTCCTGCAGCACCCCCGCGGCCGTGGCGTAGCGATCACGAGGATCCTTCTGGAGCAGCCGCCCGACGACTTCGTCGAGCGCGCGTGGCGCCGTGACGCCCGCTGCGCGGATGCTCGATGAGGTCCCGATGACCTGCGCGCGGAAGAGCTCACCCGTGTCCCGAGCTCCGTGCAACGGGCGTCCGGTCAGGCTCTCGAACAGGAGGACGCCGACCGAGTACAGGTCGGAACGAGCGTCGATCGGCCCTTCCAGGACGCCGGCTTGTTCAGGCGAGAGGTACCGAGCGGCGTCCATCGAGGCGCTCGACCTCGTTCCCGACGTGGCTCGGGACCGGCCCCGCGCATCCGCCGGATCGGTGGGAGCGGGATCGACGAGCCATCCCCGATCGTCCGGGCCCACGATGATGTTCGACGGCTTGACCGCCCCGTGCGTCGATCCGAGCGCGTGCAGCGTGTCGAGGGCCCGGAGCACGTCCAACACGATCACGAGGGTGCGCTCGAGCGTGGAGCGCGATGTTCGCACCGAGACATCGAGGGTGTCGCCCGCGACGTAGGGGCGGAGGATCCGGATCACGTTGCGGTCGACCTCGATCTGGGTCGGCAAAACCAGCCTCGTCCACACGGAGCGCTTGGGATCCGCGGGTGGGAGCGTTCTCACCTCGCCCGCGGGGAGCTCCTTGAGCACGACGGTGGTTCCGGTCGAGATCTCCGTGGCGAGCCTGCTGAGCGCGACGCCGTATCCGGCGAGGACGCGGCCGGGGCGCACCCGTTCGGCGATCGGCGGATCCTGCGCGGGGCCGCGGGACATCAGGTCCTCCGAGGGGTCGTCATGTCAATCGTTGGATCGATCGGCGATCTCGCGCTCGCGCTGGGTCATGATCGACCGCAGATGTCCGGCGATCTCGGGCATCTCTTCCTCGATCACCTGGAGTTCGTCCGCGCTCACCGTGACGGCCCGGAGCGGTGACGTGACGCGAACGGTCCCCATCCGGCGCTGGAACCGGAGGAGCGCGATCTCACCCACCACGTCACCGGGTCCGATCCTGCCGACCGTTTCGCCGTCCTTCGTCACGTCGGCGGTGCCCTCCTCGATCACGAACATCTCGTACGGGATCGAGCCCTGTTCGAAGAGCACCTGCCCTTCGGAGGCCTCCATCTCCCCAACGTGATGCGCGATCATCGCGAGGTCGTGGTGATCCAGCTCGCCGAAGAGGGGAAGCCGACGGAGTCGCTCGACGTCGATCGTCATGTCGAGATCCGGCTCCTCGGCAGGAACGACCCCTGCCCCTCCTTCGCGCGGAACTCGCCGTTCTCGACGAGAACGTTCCCGCGCTGAAGCACGATCTGCGGCAGCCCCTTCACCCGGCGTCCCTCGTAGCAGGAGTAGTCGACGTTCATGTGGTGGGTCTCGGCGGAGATCGTGCGCTCGAGGTCCGGGTCGAAGATCACGATATCGGCGTCGAACCCAGGAGCGATCGTTCCCTTGCGCGCGGACAGCCCGAACATCTTCGCGGGCGCGGTCGCGACGATCTCTACGAAGCGGTTCAGGCCGATCCTCCCGTCCACCACTCCTTGATAGAGGAGCGTGAACCGGTCCTCTACCGACGGGAGCCCGTTCGGGATCTTGGAGAAGTCGTCCTTCCCGAGATCCTTCTGCCCCTTGAAGTTGAAGGGGGCATGGTCGGTGGAGACCACCTGGAGGTCGTCGGCCAGCAGTCCCTTCCAGAGCTCCTCCTGATGATCGGCGGTGCGGAGCGGCGGGGAGCACACGAACTTCGCGCCCTCGAAACCTGGCCGGGCCATGTCGTCGATCGAGAGATAGAGGTACTGGGGACAGGTCTCCGCGTACGCCGCCACGCCGCGGTCCCGTGCGTCGCGGACCTCGTTCAGCGCATCCCTCGACGAGAGATGCACGATGTACGCCGGAGCGCCCGCCAGCTCGGCCATCTTGAACACGCGGTGGACGGCTTCCCCCTCCATCACGGGAGGACGCGTCAGGCTGTGGTTCACGGGATCCGTCCTGCCCTGCCCCAGGTACTGCCTGATCAGGACGTCGATCGGCCCGCCGTTCTCGGCGTGCATCATGATCAGCGCACCCGAGTCGGCGGCTCGCTGCATCGCCTGGAAGATGGCGCCGTCGTCGAGCATGAACACACCGGGATAGGCCATGAAGAGCTTGAACGACGTGACGCCTTCTCCCACGAGCGTGTCCATCTCTTGCAGGACCTGCTCGTTCACCTCGCGGACGATCATGTGGAAGCCGTAGTCGATGGAGGACCTCTGTGCCTTCTCGTGCCAGCGATCGAGCCCCGTGCGGAGGCTCTCGCCGTAGTCCTGCAGCGCGAAGTCCACGATCGTCGTCGTGCCTCCGAACGCCGCGGCGCGCGAGCCGGTTGCGAAATCGTCGGAGCAGAAGCTCCCGCCGAACGGCAGATCCATGTGGGTGTGCACGTCGACCGCGCCGGGCATCACGTACCGACCGGTCGCGTCGATCATCCGGTCCGGCTCGACCGACATGCCGGTCCCGATCGCCGCGACCTTCTCTCCGTCGATCAGGACGTCGGCCGAGACGGTCTCGGTCGCCGTGACGACCGTGCCGCCCTGGATCAACGTCCGCACGGCGTTCCCCTCGTCCCGTCCCCGACCGTCATGGCAGCAGCTGGGTGAGCTCCCCGTAGAGCTCGGGTCGGCGATCGCGCAGGAACTGCCAGGTGTTGCGGACGTCCCGGATCATGTCCAGGTCGACGTCGTGCACCAGCACTTCGTCTTCCGAGTCGGAAGCCTGCGCCACGATCTGGCCGCGGGGGTCGCAGAAGTAGGAGGACCCGTAGAACTTCGCGCTGGACAGCGGCTCCTCGGTGCCCACGCGGTTGATCGCGGCGATCCAGTAGCCGTTGGCCACCGCGTGCGCCGGCTGCTCGAGCTCCCACAGGTACTTCGACAACGACTCCACGGTTGCCGAGGGGTTGAACACCAGCTCCGCGCCCTTGAGCCCGAGGGCCCGACCGATCTCGGGGAAGTGGCGGTCGTAGCAGATGATCAACCCGACCTTGCCCACCGACGTGTCGAAGACCGGATATCCGAGGTTCCCCGGCTTGAAATAGAACTTCTCCCAGAAGCAGGGCCCGACGTGGGGGATGTGGGTCTTGCGGTACTTGCCCGCGATCGACCCGTCCCGCTCGATCACGACCGCGGAGTTGTAGTACACGCCGGTCTGCGCCTCCTCGAACCACGGGACGATGAGGACCATGTTGTGGGTCTTGGCGACCTCGCGCATCCGCGTGACGAGCGGACCGTCCTCCGGTTCGGCGGTCCCGTACCACTTCGGATCCTGCTCCGCGCAGAAGTAGGGCCCGTGGAAGATCTCCTGCAGGCATGTGACCTCCGCGCCGTCGGCAGCCGCCTTCGCGATCAGCTCGACGTGCTTGTCGACCGCGTCGTCCTTGGGCATGTTCGCGTGCGCCTGGATCACGGCCGCCCGGACCATCGTCATCGTTCCTGCCTCCCTCTGTTCTCAGACGTCCAGTTCCGCATCAGCGGAACGCCGGTAGCACGTCCTTCCCGAACCCTTCGATGATCCCGGCCGGGCCGGGATCCTCCTGCATCGAATAGATGTTGAACTGCGTCACGCCGAGCGCTTCGAGTTCGCGCAGCTTGCCGATGCATGCGTCGGCCGTGCCCAGAACGCAGAACCGGTCCACGACCTCGTCGGTCACGAAGTCTGCGTGCTCGGCACCGGTCCGTCCGTGGTCGGCGTAGTCGTAGTGATCTCGAGCCTCGATGTAGTCGGTCAACGCTTGAGGAAGGTCGGCGTCCGAGTACCGCTTGACGAGGTCCACGACGTGGTTCGAGACGAGAGCGGGGAACCACCGCACCTGGTCGCGGGCCATCGCGAGGTCCTCGGAGAGATACCCCGGTGCCGCCACCTGGATCTGGATGTCCCCGAAGGCTCGCCCTGCCTCCTCGGCCCCTTCTCGGACGTAGGCGAGCGACCATCCGAGGATGAACGGGTCCGCGAGCTGCATGATCAGGCCGTCGGCAACCCGCCCGCAGGCGCGGAGTGCCTTCGGCCCGTACGCCGCCACCCACACCGGCAGGCGATGGCCCTCGCTCCATTTCAGCTGGAGCGGGGTGCCCTCATTGTCGACCTCACGCCCCTCCGCGAGATCCTTGATGAACCGACAGGCGTGCTCCATGTGCTCGACCGTGACCGGCTTCTGTCCGATCACGCGCCGCGCGCTGTCACCTCGACCCATCCCGATATCCATCCGCCCCCCGGACACTTCCTGGAGCGTCGCCATCGCGCTCGCGGTCACCGTCATGTCGCGGGTCGCGGGGTTCGTGACGCACGGCCCGAGCCGGACGCGTTCCGTGTTCGCCGCGACGAGTGCGAACGTCGTGTAGAACTCCTGCCAGAGCACGTGGGAATCCCAGGCCCACACGGCGTCGAACCCCTGCGCTTCGGCGAGCTTGGCCCACTCGATCGTCCTGGAGACCGGGGGGTCGAGCATGAACGTCACACCGAAGGAGAGCACCTGCTCGTCGACTTCCTCTCTCGGCCGCCGTTCGGGCCGGTTGCTGATAGGCGCATCGTAGGGGCGCGTCAGCGAGCGAGCAATCGGACGTTCGGGTGTGAGGGCTTCGTGATCGGGCATGGCCCCCGATGGACGAGGGCCCGGACCCGTGCGTGACAGGACGACCATGCGGAACCCTTGACCCGGTCGAAGCTCGGGGATCCCGCACGCCGGTACGCGCGCGGGTCCGCCGCATGAAAGACTCGCGGGCATGACGGACGACGCGTCCGGCCACGCCGTCTCCGCGGAACGCTTGTTCGACGCCGTCCAAGGTCATCTCGAGGTCGCCGCGGAGCGGCTGCGCCTCGAGGACGGAGCCCGCAAGGTCCTGTCGACGCACCGTCGGGAGGTGGCGGTGTCGGTTCGTGTTCCCCGCGACGACGGCTCCTTCGACGTGTACCCGGGGTGGCGGATCCAGCACAACGGTGCGCGCGGTCCGTTCAAGGGCGGGCTGCGGTTCCATCCGAACGCCTCTCGGGACGAGTTCCGGTGCTTCTCTGCCCTGATGACGTGGAAGACCGCGCTGCTCGACGTCCCGTTCGGAGGTGCGAAAGGCGGCGTCCAGGTGGACCCGAAGAGCCTCTCGGTGGCGGAGCTCGAGCGACTGTGCCGGTCCTACCTCTCGTCGATCGAGCTCGTGATCGGGCCCTATCGCGACATCCCCGCGCCCGACGTGAACACCGGCCCGCGCGAGATGGCGTGGATGTACGACGAGTACTCGCGGTCGCGCGGTGACTCGCCCGCGGTGATCACCGGCAAGCCGGTGAAGCTGGGAGGGTCCCTCGGACGGGATGCTGCGACCGGACGCGGGGCGCTGTTCGCGCTCGACCGCATCGCGCGGTCCCGCCGCTGGACGCGGGAGCACATCAGGATCGCCGTGCAGGGGTTCGGCAACGCCGGCGCCTGGTTCGCGGAGCTCGCCCATCAGCTCGGGTATCGCGTCGTCGCCGTGTCCGACTCTCGCGGGGCCGTGGTCAACGCCGAGGGGTTGTTCCCGCATGACGTGCTCCGCCACAAGCAGCAGACCGGGAGCGTGGCGGACTTCAAGCACGGCGACACGATCGAGGGCGACGACTTGATCGGCGTCGAGTGCGAGGTCCTCGCACCGGCCGCGCTCGAGGAGTCGCTCCGGATCGACAACGCCCTGCGGGTCCGGGCCAACCTCGTGCTGGAGATCGCGAACCACCCCACCACGCCCGAAGCCGACCGTCTGCTGCACGATCGCGGCGTCTGGGTGATCCCGGACATCCTCGGGAGCGCCGGAGGCGTCACGGTCAGCTATCTGGAGTGGGTGCAGAACCTCCAGCGGGAACGATGGAGCGAGGAGCGCGTCAACGGGAGGCTCCAGGAGCTGATGGAGTCGGCCACCGATCTCGTGCTGGAGCGCGCCGACGAAGGTGGGGTCTCGCATCGGGCGGCCGCGTACGAGCTCGCGGTCGAGCGGGTCGCCGATGCCGGGCGCGCTCGCGGTTGGCATTAGCGCGAGGCATCAGCCCCCGCGCCGCGATCGCCGCTGCGCCCGGCTCGACCGGTCCGTCTGCTTGGCTCGACCTCCCGGGTCGTTCCCCGCCCATCAGGTGGGGCATCCGCCCGCTCCCCGGTATTTGTGACTCGGGAGCAGGTCTTCCATGCA